>NZ_JAYGHR010000001.1:0-163479 GCF_034932365.1 Limnoraphis robusta BA-68 BA1
GAACGTTTTGCCGAAGGCTATTCGGTTTAAGCCTGTCTGACCGGGTACTGCCGACAGTCCGGGGTGATGCAGGAACGAAACATTAATACGGTTTATACCGTGTTATATCAGTTTTCGATAGCAGTTGATCCTCAGTATGACTTTTCAAGTCTAGAGCTTCTACTGGGCTTGTACCTCTGTTTGTCTCTATTCTTTGACATCGGAAGTTCCAAGGTTCGTTAACCGTAAATGGTATGACGGGAGATCCCCAAACCTGACTCTTTGGGTTTTTACAGATGAAAATTGTACTCGAAAATATTCACAAGTCCTACGGAAAACGCACAGTGGTCAGTCGAGTCAACTTGTCGGTTTCTCAGGGAGAAATTGTCGGTTTACTTGGCCCGAATGGGGCGGGGAAGACAACTACATTCTATATCGCTACCGGACTAGAAAAGCCCGATCAAGGTAGTGTCTATCTCAACGAACAAGACATTACGGCTTTACCCCTTCACAAACGAGCGCGACTGGGGATTGGTTATCTGACACAAGAAGCGAGCATTTTTCGTCATTTAACTGTCCAAGACAATATTCTATTAATTTTGCAACAAACCCAAGTTCCTCCTCATTTGTGGCATTCTAGACTGAATACTCTCTTACGGGAGTTTCGCTTAGACAAGATTGCTCATACGATGGGAAATCAAGTCTCTGGAGGGGAACGACGACGCACAGAATTGGCTCGGGCCTTGGCTTCGGGGGTGAGACTGCCGAACTTTCTACTGCTGGATGAACCTTTTGCTGGAGTTGATCCGATTGCAGTTTCTGAAATTCAGCAAATTGTCGCCCGACTACGCGATCGCCAAATGGGGATTTTGATCACGGATCACAATGTTCGCGAAACGCTCAAAATCACAGATCGAGCCTACATCATGCGAGATGGACAAATTTTTGCCTCGGGTTCGACCGAAGAACTCTACAATAATCCTCTAGTACGACAATATTACCTTGGTGATAGCTTTCAATTATGAAAACATCAATTTCCAAGTCTATTAGTTCTTTCAAATTTCCGAGTGTTTATCTATCGATTTTAGATCGCTATATCATCACTGAACTGATCGCCCCTTTTTTATTCGGCGTGGGATTATTTACTTCAGTAGCCCTTTCTATTGATACGGTTTTTGACTTAGTTCGTCAAGTCGCTGAATCGGGCTTGGATGTGGGAATTGCCATCCAAATCTTTTTGTTAAAAATGCCTGAGTTTCTCGTCTTGTCTTTCCCCATGTCAATGGTGCTGACGACGTTAATTGTTTATGGGCGAATGTCAAGCGATAGTGAAGTTACTGCTTTACGAAGTTGTGGAATTAGCATTTATCGGTTGGTGATCCCGACGCTAATTTTTAGCTTGTTTATTACCGCCTCTATGTTTGTGTTTAATGAGCTAATTGTTCCGGCGACGAACTATCGGGCTTCAATTACTCTCGAACAAGCCTTGCATCAAGATCGGCTTCCGGTTCAAGAAGATAATATTTTCTATCCTGAGTATCGTCGTATTCCTATCGAAGACTCGGATGAAGAAATAACGATTCTTGTGCGTTTGTTCTATGCTCAAGAATTTGATGGAAAATACATGAATGAAGTGACGATTTTGGATAAATCTCAACAAGGTATCACTCAAATTATCTCCTCTAAATCAGCCGTTTGGAATGGCAAACAACAGAGTTGGGACTTTTTTGATGGTACGGTTTATGTGATTGATCCTCAAGGCTCTTATCGTAATATTGTACGTTTTGATCACAAAGAGTTAAAATTGCCTCGTGTTCCCTTGGATTTGGCGAGTCGTAAACGACGCTACGATGAGATGAATATTGTTCAAGCTCATGAATATTTAGAACTGATGAAAAATAGTGGCAATGAAAAGATTGTTCAGAAAACTAAAGTTAGAATTCAGCAAAAATATTCCCTTCCTTTTGTTTGTGTAGTATTTGGATTGTTGGGTGCGGCACTCGGTTCTCGCCCTCAACGAACAAACAGAACCACCAGTTTCGGCATCAGTATTATCATTATTTTCTCTTATTATCTCCTAGCATTTATCTCGGGTGCTATGGGGCAGAAAGCGATTATCAGCCCTTTTCTTGCGGGTTGGCTACCCATCGCTATTGGTTTAGGAATATCTGGATTCTTCTTGTATAAAACATCTCGTTAACAAGATTTACCAATCGCTCAAAAAAATCAGGAGTGTGTGTCGGTTAGGTATGTTAAAAATAAAACGTTTCAATCCTTTTTTTCGTCAATGTATTACGGCTTTACATCAATCTTTAACTACCCGCATCACTTCTCTTTCTCATCCTCATGTGAGATTCTGCTTCATCCTAAGTCTGGGAATTGCCGTTTTTTATGGGTTGTTATCGATGCAACAGGCTTTTAGCGGTGAATATGTGATTCAGGATGATGCCAGACAACACGTTTTTTGGATGCAAAGATTTATCACTCCTGATCTTTTTCCTGAAGATTTAATTGCGGATTATTTACAATCTCTTGCGCCTTGGGGTTACACAATCTTTTATAAAAGTCTAGCCTTTTTAGGAATTAATCCTCTAATTGCGAGTAAAGTTTTACCGTTAATTTTAGCCTTAATTACGACAGTTTATTGTTTTGGAGTCAGTTTACAATTCCTCCCGATTCCGGCTGTTGGTTTGATCACAACATTAATTTTAAATCAAGGATTATGGATAGAAGATGATCTCGTTTCTGCGACACCCAGAGCGTTTGTCTATCCTATCTTTTTTGCGTTTTTATATTATTTACTAAAGAAATCCTTATTTCCTCTCCTAATTACGATTGCTTTATCGGGTTTGTTTTACCCACAAATTACGTTACTGTTTTTAGCTATTTTGACGTTACGATTGTTTGAAAAGCGAAATAATAAAATACTACTTTCTCCCCTAATATTTAACCGTTTTGCTTGGTTAACAGGAGGATTTATCGCAGTTTGTGTTTTGCTTCCCTACAAACTAAACACGACTGAATTTGGAGAGATGATAACAGTTTCTCAAGCAAAATTAAGACCGGAATTTTACCCTTTAGACGGGCTGTTTGGACGGGCTTTTTTCTTTCACGAAAATCCGTTTATTTACTGGTTAGTCGCGCCTCAGACGGGTTTACTGTTTATTGGTCTTGTCACCCCATTAGCTTTGTTTGGCTTCGCATTACCGTTTTTACTCAAACAAACTCAACGCTTTCCGTTGACTCAACAAATTTCTTCAGAAGTTAAAATTTTAGGACAAGTGCTTTTAGCGTCTTTAGCGTTATATTTTTTAGCCCATGCTGTTTTATTCCAACTTTATTTTCCAACTCGCTACACTTATCACAGCTTCAAAATTGTGTTAATCTTAGCCGCAGGTTTAGCCGTAACGTTAATCTTAGAGACGCAACTGAGAACCTTAATTAAACTGATGGAAAACGGTTTTACGCGCTATCAGTTGATGCTATCGGGATTAACACTTTGTTTAGGAATTTTGCTGGTAACTATTCCTTTTTTACCCGGAGTCACACTACCTAACCAACTGTATCGCACAGGTAAAGAACCCCTGATTTATGAATTTCTCCAGAAACAACCGAAAGAAACGTTAGTCGCTACCCTATCAGAAGAAGCCGATTTTATCCCCACTTTAGCGCAACGTTCAACTTTAATTGCACTTGAATATGACTACCCTTATCATAGCCGATATTACACTCAATTTCAGCAACGTTTACTCGACTTAGTGAATGCTCAATATAGTTCGGATTTGCGTGAAGTTCAAGACTTTATCCGTAAATATGGGGTTGATTTTTGGTTGATAGATGGAGAAAGTACATTCAAAGCGGATTATATTTCAACTCGGGTTTTAATTCGACAAGTGGAGTTAGTAAAGCCAATTGTCGAAAAGATTGAACAAGGACAAGTGTTTGTCCTGTCAACATTAGTTGAAGGTTGTGCAGTCGTCAAAAGCGAACATCGACAATTACTCAATGCTCAATGTATTTTACAACAAGGTCAAAACAAGGCTTAGGGATTGGCAAAGGTGTTAATTTCACCGCCTCCAATTCGGCGTCCGGGAACGGGACGAGGGGCTGAAAAAGGACGCTGATTCATTTGATTAAATTGATCAGCTTGAGTATTTTGAAGGAGAGTATTTTGATTAACTTGATAATTTTGGGGATTGACTAAACTGTTGTTTAAAGATCCTGTTGTGGGAGTAGAAGAAGCATTATTCGGAAACGGAGTCCCAAAAGAACCGTTAGCGTTAGGAACTCCATAGGAATTATAAATGCTGCGGATATCAGGCGTCACTGCGGCACCTGTTGGCGTGGGTGTCGTTGGAATAATCGGTTGAGAGGGAATAACAGGTTGAGTGATAGAAATATTAGTTTGATAGGGGTTAATTGTCGGTGTAGGAGTTGTTGGGCTTGTTGGAGTTGTGGGGGTACGGGGAACAATCCAAGTGGCTTGGGGAACGGAAACCGACGGCTGAGTGACAACGCTTGTCGGAGTTGCGGGTAAACCCGGACTGTTGGTAATGTTGATTTGAGACGAGTTTGAGTTCAAAATCGGAGTCCTGGGATCAGTGGTAGTGGAAGATGAATTAGAACTTTCAGGTTGAACTTGTTCTTGAGTGTATTCATCCATCGCCGCTTGTAGAGGACTAACCGCCGATGTCTCTGCCTCAGCCCCAGCAGCACTGGGATAATTGGCCTCGAAGATCACGGGAGGCGTTACGTTAGGACTGCCTTGAGGATATGCTGTCGTCGCAGATGGAGTTTGTGAAGTGGGATCGAAATTCAGGGGATTATTCAGCTCAGAAGAGGTTGGTGCAACCGGAAAATCAGGTAAAGTGTTAGGGGATGATTCGGGTTGCAATAGGGGATTAGAGGAGGTTGAAGGCGTAGCAGATGTATTCAAACGAGATTTACGAAGCTGATCAATAGCCCCGTCACCTGCGGTAATCGGAGTATCAATCGGATAGGGTAACAGTTGTGGCCCTTCTAATTCTTTAATCAGAACGGCGGAACTGTCAATATCGGCGGCGATCGCTTTTTCTTCTTCAGAAAGTCGATCATCAAAATTAGCGGAATTGGAAATGGCTTGCTTGAGATCATCTAACTCAAACCATTCAGGATGTTCTGAAACTTGCCACATAAAACCGACAACCACTGCGGTAATGCCGACAGGCCCCCAAAATCGTACTTGGGTGAGTGGCTTTAGTTTGCTGGTGAGGGCGCCTATAGATTCAAAAATTTGCAAAAAGATAGACATCGGTTTAGTTTGTGTCAAAGCAGGATTGAAGAAAATATTAGAGTTCTCGTGCAGCTAGCCCTAAGCTGATAACCTCAATTTATAACCTAGTCTTGACTTTATTGATTTGCTATCGTCACGAGAAACCTCCGGGAGTTTGGAAGCCCCGTGTCTTTAGACCGGGGAGGAAAAACGACACGAGCGGTTTTTACCGCCTGTATAAAAAAATTAATGGGGGTATGGTTGCCCCCAACACCCATTTCTGGAGTAATGTTTGCCTCGCCAATGTTATCGGTCGGTACTTTCCACAACACACTGTCTTACCCCTCGTAGGACTGTTTAATGCTGTGGTTCTAGAGCCTTCGACTGGCAAGCATCTCAGGGTAGGAACGTTAACTCTCACCGATAACGTAGTCCTCAAGGGACTTAGGCTGGTCAGCTACCTAAAAAGAGAAGCATGATGCCCCGTCTCTTTAGAGCGGGGTGCTGACTCCAATCGGCTAGCGAATTGAACCCCAACAGTCCTATTTTAACCGTTTGTTTTGTTGAGGGCGAGGTTCGATCAAATGCAGGGGTGAAACCCTTGAGTGATCAACAATTCCTGCTAACCCATTTCTGTTATTGTCGAACTTGATTTAAGGACTATGCAAAAAAACCTTGAAGTTTTTCCCAGCCGTGATCAACTGGTTGAGCGGGCATTAGAGATTATTTTGTCCAAAATCGAACCTGCAATTCAGCAGCGAGGACAGTTTACTCTAGTCTTAGCGGGGGGAAGTACGCCAAAACCTCTGTATGAAGCGTTGGCGGCTCAAAATTTACCCCTGGATAAGATTCATATTTTCTGGGGAGATGAACGCTACGTTCCGGCAGATCACCCGGATAGTAACGAAGGTATGGCACGTCAGGCTTGGCTAGATCGAGTTGAGTTTCCGGCGAGTAATATTCACCCGATGCCGACTTTGGGAAATGATCCCCAGGCGGATGCTCGTCAGTATGATGCGGAGTTGCAACAATTTTTTCAAGTCTCAGAGGGAGAATTTCCGGCTTTTGATGTGATTCTCTTAGGAATGGGCGATGATGCTCATACGGCGTCTCTATTTCCCCACACGGAAGCTTTAAAGGTTCGCGATCGCTTAATTGCGGTGGGTGATAAAGCGGGTCAACCGCGTCTGACATTTACGGTGCCGTTAATTAATCAAGCTGAATGTGTGATGTTTTTGGTAACAGGGGCGAATAAACAACCCGCATTGACTCAGATTTTTGCTGAAACGGCTGATGAAATGGCTTATCCCTGTCGCGCTATTCAACCCCAAGGTGAACTTTGGTGGTTATTAGATGAAGCCGCAGGTCAAGTGCTTCAGTAAACAGTCACCAGTCTGGTAGGGGCAATTGATGAATTAGCCCCTACCAATTTACAGTTATCAGCCCTCAAGCCTCTTCCCTGTTCGCTGTTTTTAACAATTTCATCACTGATAGTGTCTTGAGGTGTCAAAATTGTAAGTAGCTGACTACAGAGGAAGTGATGATTGTTTGTCCGAATTGCAATCACCAGAACCCGGAGGGAGCGACTCAGTGCGAAGCCTGCTACACTCCTTTACCGACAACAACGGCTTGTCCAAACTGTGGTGCTGCTGTTCAAACTGATGCGACCTTCTGCGGTCAGTGTGGCTATAATTTGCAGCCCGCAGCAGTACCCTTGGAGGAGCCAGAAGCCGCTTTACCGACTGTGGTTTCCCCACCACCTGCTCCTGTGACACCTGAGCCGTTGGTTACACCCCAACCGAATATCTCAATTATCCCATCGGTCAGTTTAGAAAAATCCAATCCCAATCTGGATCAGGCTGTGGTTTTACCGGAGGCTACAACCAGTGAACTGACCAGTCCTGTGAGTTCGGCGATTTCTGGGACGGCTGTTGAAACAGTGGCAAGTTCAAATACTCAACTGCAAACCCAGTCTGCTCGCTTACTTCACATCCAAACGAATGTGAGTTTAGAACTGCCTTCAAATTTACCTGTGATTCATTTGGGTAAGCCCAACGATTTGGTTCCACCTGATATTGATGTTTCCGGTTTCCCCAACTCAGAAGTCGTATCTCGTACCCATGCGGATATTCGCACAGAGGGGGATGCTTATTATATCGAAGATGTTGGGAGTTCCAATGGGACTTATATCAATAATATTCCTCTGACGAAGGGAAATCGACATCGGTTGCGACCGGGTGATCGCATTTCTCTCGGAAAAGGTGACTTAGTTTCGTTTATCTTTCAACTCTCCTGAGTCGATTTTGAAGGGGAAATGCCTGATTTTGAACGACACCGGAAGAGAGGGGACTGTGAACACTAACCCGATCAATCAGTAACCGTAAGGGTTCAAAATCTGGGCTAAACCTTTTAAAATTAGGCTTGGGTGCTTTACTTAAACTGAAACCTTTCAATGTGATTACCTTAACTTTGCTTCATCCCAACCAATCTATCCCTGTTCGTGTTTGGACTTTTGAACAGGAAGAGGTGATTCGGATTGGTCGTTCTGTGAAAAATGACGTCGTTTTGTATAGTGCCGTAGTCTCCCGTTATCATGTTGAGTTAAGACATCAAGGGAAGTCTTGGACTGTTGTTAACTTGGGGACAAATGGCACCTATCTAGATGGCCAACTGATTCAAGAATCGCCGATTTTCGATGGACAAATCATTCATTTAGCGATTTCTGGGCCAAAAATCAAGCTGAATATTCCCTCTGATAAAGCTCAACATTTATTGAGTCGAGTCGGAATTATGCAAAGACAAATACAAACAGTTGATCATTCAGAAGCAGGAGTTAAAATTAATCAAATTCCATCCTCAACTTCATCAGAAGTAATATCCTCGCAGCCCGGTGAAGATATCACCCAGACTGAGTAAGACATAATTTAGGTTTTTTATGTCTTCCCAACCCCGCTATTGATCTATATCAAAAAATTTAAGAAGGTTGTGGAAATTGAGTTGTCAAAAAGTAGTATGAGGGCTGGCTCTATGAGTACCGAAATCAAGGTGATTAAACGCAGTGAGTTAATCAATCGATTAGTGCTAGAACGTAAGACGGTTGAAGATTTAGGTCGGGTTGAACAACTTTGGATTAATCCTCTGTTCCATCAAATTGTTGCTTTCACCTGTAAATCAGGACTGATCGGAGGTCAAAAACGAGTCTTTACTTGGGAGAATATTACCCAGATTGGTGAAGATGCGGTTCTCGTCAATCAAAGTCCCTCAGAAGCACCTGAGAAAGCCAAGAAACCGGAACAAGCGATTCATGCGATGGGTCACGAAGTTTTGACGGATGCGGGCAATAGATTAGGAACGATTGTCGATTATATTTTTGATCTGCAAACAGGTTTTGTTAAGTGTTATCTCTACACTTCTCAAGGTTTACGAGGTGTGTTAGATGGAGTTTATATTCTGCCCTCAACGGCTATTTCTAGTGTAGGAAATAAGCGGATTATTGTCTTAGAAGCTGCTCTCAAAACACCTCAACAATATTCAGAAGGTTTAGGTCAAAAAATGGGTCAAGCCGCTGAGTTCTTCCAAGATGACTTTGATAAAACTCGAGAACATCTTGAGGGATTGAAACGGACTGCTCAAAAAATAACGAAAGGAAAACCGGAAGAAATGCAACAGATGCAAGCAGAAATCATCTCTGAAGACATGGTTTCAGAAGATGCACAACCTAAAATTCTTCCGGCGATGTCTGAGGAGACTCCTACTGATCAAAAGAATTCCGAACATTCTTCCTCAAATGAAGTTTAAGTTTTGGAAAAATAAACAGGAATGTTCTTTAATCAACTTAGATCGATTTTGAAGCCGACAAAAGGAGTAACCATTCTACTTGAACAATTTGTATATACTTGTATTCCCGTTTTAAACCTATAAGTGATTACTCTGATTCTCATTCACCCTACTCAACCTATACCAGTCAATCGATGGACTTTTAAGGAAAAGTCAATTATTCGGATTGGCCGTGCAAAAGATAATGATATTGTGATTTACAATGCTGTTGTTTCTCGTCATCATTTAGAACTCTGGAATCGAGAATCGACTTGGGAAGTGGTGAGTTTTGGTACAAACGGAACTTATCTGAACAATCAGCCTCTAAATCAATTTTTTATTAAAGATGGAATGGTGATTCGTCTCGGACATTCAGGGCCTAGATTGATGGTGAAATTGAGTTCAATCGGAGTGAATGAAAGGGTTCAATCTCAGATAGAAGAACCGACGGTGACTTCTCATGTGAATCCCGAGGTGTTGGTCGTTCAAAACCCTCCTGAGATTCAACAGCAAGAAGTTTTAGAAGATGAAGAATTAAACCTAGAAGACGATGATGACGAAGATAACTCAACCACAACGATAGAATTTTTAGAATAGTATTTCCCAAGCTGAGTTAAGCGTACAATGTTTCTCCGGTATCGGGAGCGAAAATAATCCCGTGATTTAAGTCAAGTTTAACAGAAATAAGATCGCCGGGTTTTAAACGGATTTCGACTGGAGTGATCAATTGAATTAACGTTTTAGAAAACTCGGAATTGCTAGATACAGGTAAACTGGCTCGAACTAATGTTTCTCTTCCTAAAGGTTCGATCACATCAACTTCAACGGACAGCAAAGCTTGATTGCTTTTCCGGCTTACTGATTGAATTTCTTCTTCGCGAGGATTAGATGTCGCCAGTTCAATATGTTCGGGACGAATTCCTAAGTTAAAATTTTGTCGCTCTGTTGGATGGAGTTTCTCTTGGATTTCTACAGGACAGTTGAAAGACTGATTTCCAATCCAAAAGATGCTATTTCCATAGGTTACGGGTAAAATATTCATGGGTGGATTGCCTAAAAATGTGGCAACCATTTGATTAATCGGTTTAGCATAAACGGCTTGAGGTTCGCCAATTTGTTTAATTTTTCCTTGATCTAAAACAACGATTTTATCGGCGAGTGTCATCGCTTCGGTTTGATCATGGGTGACATAAATTGTGGTAATCTTTAACCGTTGATGTAACTTTTTGAGTTCGGCTCGGGTATCATCTCGCAGTTGAGCATCCAGGTTAGAAAGGGGTTCATCAAGTAGAAAAACCTGCGGTTCTCGAACAATCGCTCTCCCTAATGCGACTCGTTGTTGTTGTCCCCCTGAGAGTTGTTTGGGCTTGCGGTTGAGTAAGTGATCAATGGATAGCGATCGCGCAACTTTGTGAATTCTATCCTGGATCATTTGAGATTCAACCTGGCGCATTTTTAAACCAAAAGCCAAGTTTTCAGCCACCGTCATATGAGGATACAACGCATAATTTTGAAACACCATTGCGACATCTCGTTGACGAGCGGGAATTTCATTAACCAAACGATTATTAATATAAAGATTCCCGCTTGTTGCTGTTTCTAAACCCGCTATCGTCCGCAAAATTGTAGATTTACCACAACCGGAAGGCCCTAAAAGCACCCAAAATTCACCATCGGGGATTTCCAAACTAATATCCTCAATAGCGGTAACATTATTATAGACTCGGTTGATTTTTTCTAAGCGAACATTTGCCATCTTTTTCTTGAAACTTAGGGATATAAACTGATACAATAGAGAAATTAAAGAGTAAGTTTATCAGCTAGATTTGATGAACTTGCTAACTGTTCAAGTTGAGAGACTGTCCGTTCTAATTCTTCAATGAGAGGTGTTGTTTCTCCCTTTTGAAAGGCTACAACTATCGCTCGATAATACCAAAGGGTTCCGGCTTTTCCGCCTGTAAATCGCTGCCAAATCGCTTCCCCAACTTGGCGATAATCTTGTACAATAGAACGGGCGTTATAAAGTTGATCGGAAGCCGAAACCAAACGAACTGAAGGCGAAGCTGTCGGAAGATGGTCAAGTTGACATCCTCTCCGCCCTCAAGGACGGAGATTCCAAACATCACTGTCTGGGTTTCCTCTTTCGTTGAGTTGACTTACTCGGTTGGGTTTCCCCGCCCAAGCAGAGATCAGTCTCTCGGGAGGCGTTGATTTCCGTCTGCCCGACGGTATTTGATAGCTGTTTTAATGCAGATTTTAGAATGTTTTTGGCGGCATTTTCGTCTCGGTCTGCTACATACCCACAGTGAGGACATTTATGAGTTCTCGTACTGAGAGTTTTGACAACCTTTTCACCGCAATTTGAGCAGTTTTGAGATGTGTATGCGGGTTCAACTGCTACAACCGGAACCCCATAAATTCTCCCAAAATACTCCAGCCATTCTCTAAATCTGTACCAAGCAGCATCATTAATTGATTTAGCTAAATGATGATTTTTAACTAAATTGCGTATCCGTAGGTTTTCAATCGCTACCAAGTCGTTAGACTGTATGACGTGTTGGGCCTGTTTACAAACCCAATCATTACGTCTGCGTGAAACCTTGAGATGCGCCCTTCCTAAGCGATTTTTGGCTTTTTTACGGTTTTGACTTCCCTTTTTTTTTCGAGATAATCGACGTTGCAGCTTTTTAATTCGTCGCTCATCTTTTCTTAGAAAACGGGGATTCTCTACCTGTGAGCCAAAAGAATCGGTGTAGAAATGGTTTAAACCGACATCCAAACCTGTTTGTTTGTTACTGAGTTCTTTGTTTTCCTCCCTTTCATGGTCTATCAAAAATTGAGCATAGTAACCATCGTGTCTTCTAATCACCCTAACCCGTTTAATTTGTTGGAGTTGATAGAAGTGTAAATCTCGGCTACCCCAAAGTTTAAATGTACCCGCTTGAAACTTATCTAAAAACGTTAAATAACGTCTATCTTCTGAAAGTTTCCATCCCGATGTTTTGTATTCAACAGATGCTCGGACTTGGTACTTTTTAAACTTTGGAAATCCTTTTTTCCCCGGTATTTTTTGCCGACATTTTTGATAAAATCGTTCAATGGATGCCCATGCTCTTTCCGCCTGTGCTTGTCGAGCCATAGAATTGAGTTGGTTTACCCAGGGAAAACTCGGGTTGTCTGACAGCAGTTTGCAGTAGGCATAAGCGTCGTTACGACTTTTGATTTGACCGTCTATCCATGCTTTAATGATGCTATTACGGACGAATCGACCTGTACGGATAGCTTCGTCTAGCCTTCTGTACTGGGCAACAGTTCCTTGTAGCTTCATTTCGTAGACAATCATGTTTATCATTGTCGAGCCACGATAAACTATTGTAGCATAAAACAATCCGTCGTGAACGACCTTGCTCTAAACCTGCTTCTCTTGGTAACAATGCTGCGATCGCTTCCGACTCGTTAGCTCCGTATTCTAAGGCAATGCTGGCGACTCCCAACAAATGCGCCACATAAGGAACCCCCGAACCTTTACGAACTTGATCGGCGTGGAGTTCACAGGCGTAGACGAGTGCTTGACGAAAACGAGAGGATAGGATCATCTTTTCTGCTCAATCTCCTCTTAAAATAACATAAAAGATTTTACTAAAAATCATTTTCCTGATATTGTTAAACATGGTTTTATTTTTTAGATAAAATTTTAGAAAATTTAACGATTTTTGGGATAAACAATATGGATAAATTTCGAGTCGAAGTCATCGCCCAAACCCCGAACCCCCAGACCGTCATTTATGCAGCAATGCACCAAGATTATTCTGATCAATTTATCATTGATGAACGGGATCAATGGCCGTCAGAAACAAAATGCGGTGAGATTATTGTCAAGCGATTGTTAGCGGGAGATAGAGGACATTACGGCCCTTTAGAACACGTTCAAATCGTCTTGAATTGCGGCTATTTTCCCCATAGCGTGATGCAGCAAGCGCGTACACATCGGGTAGGAATTTCCTTTGATGTTCAGAGTTTTCGGTACACGGGACAACAGTTTCTAGAAGTTTTAGAAGGTAAAAAAGATCTCGAAGACGTTTTTTATCTGCGTCCGGTTGGCGACTATACAAACCGACAAGGCAAAAAATATTACTACTCTCTAGAACAACGTCAAGCTGATTTAGACTGGTGTTTAGAAGCTGTAAAACGCTATCAAATTGACTTTGAAAACGGAATGTCTGAAGAACACGCTAGAGGGAAACTTCCCTTTGATTATCGTCAACATTTTGTGGTCAGTTTAAACTTGCGAACCTTGCTACATTTTCTGGATTTACGCTATAAAAAAGATGCTCAACTGGAAATTCAAAAACTTTGTGAACTGATGTGGCCTCATCTGGAAACCTGGGCGCCAGAAGTTGCAGCATGGTACAAAACAACTCGCATGGGAAAAGCCAGACTTTCGCCCTAAATTCCTGATAGAATAAAGGTTAATCGTGTTGATAGTGGGAAAACATAAATAATTGCTGAACCCGCCCCTACATGACTGGTCACTGTAAACTGTAAACTGTAAACTGTGTAAGAGGGGCGGGTTTATATAAGTTGATAGTGGGAAAACATAAATAATTGCTGAACCCGCCCCTACATGACTGGTCACTGTAAACTGTAAACTGTAAACTGTAATGAGGCGCGCCCCTACGCTTGGGATGATTGATGAGTCGGACATGATATTATCTAGCAAGATGCTTGCACTCTTGTTAAAAATTTTCGGGAAAATATGAGAAAATGAAAATCAAAATATTGAGACTCAACGAAGCGGCAATTTTGCCAAAATACGCCCATCCCAATGATGCGGGATTAGATTTATATTCAATAGAAGATCAAGAGATTTTACCGGGAGAAAGCAAACTCATTCATACCGGAATTTCTATCGAACTTTCACCCGGAACCGAAGCCCAAATTCGTCCTCGTAGCGGTTTAGCCCTCAAACATCAAATCACCGTATTAAATACACCCGGTACCATAGACGCAGACTATCGGGGCGAAATAGGGGTGATTTTAATCAATCATGGCAAAACAACCTTTAATATTAATAAAGGCATGAAAATCGCCCAACTCGTTATCGCACCCGTCATTCATGCCGAAATCGAAGAAGTTCAACAACTCAATTCAACCATTAGAGGAGATAATGGATTTGGATCAAGCGGTGTTTAATTCATGGATGAAAAAATTTCCAACAACTACGAACCCCCACTCCGCCCCACTTGGGACGAATATTTTTTGATGTTAGCCAAACTCGCCGCTACCCGATCAACTTGCTTGGCGTTTCCGGTGGGTGCAGTGATTGTCAAAGATCGGCAAGTGGTCGCCACAGGGTATAATGGTTCACCATCCGGCTCAGTACACTGCACAACCCAAGGTTTTTGCTATCCGGGGTTGAGTAGCTGTGACGCCAGTTCATCTTTACCCTCACGGGCGGTTCACGCTGAAGCTAATGCGATCGCCCAAGCTGCTAAACACGGAATTAGTTGTGGGGGAGCGAGTATTTATGTGACGTTAGAACCCTGTCTTTCTTGTTTGAAATTAGTGATTTCTGCTGGGATTAAAGAGGTGTATTATGAAACTTCTTTTAACAAGGGTGAAAAAGCAATGGTTAGAGATTTATTTGTCAGTGAAGATTTAGTTAAACTAAAGCAGATTTATCTTTCAGAAGCGATCACCCAAAAAGCCGCAGATTTTTTGTTAAAACCGACTTCTATTCCCCAAAGTTAAAATGTCCGATCCCAATTTTACAAACTCAGAAACTCAATTAGATCAATGGCAATTTAACCTTAGACAAGCCAATGATAATAATATTTTCTGTCATTGTCGCCAATGTAATTATGAATGGGTAGATTCTTCCGATGAGGCATCGTGTCCCACTTGTGGGAGTTCAGACGTTGAATATATCGCCTGTTGGCAGTTTCCTGATGATTAAACCCATGAGACAATAAAGGTGAATTGAGTTTAATGCAATATCAGGGGGTTAGATGGAGTGAGACTGGTGATTCTCGGAGGGCCAGGCGCCGGAAAAGGGACACAAGCCGAAGGGATATCTCAGCATCTCGATATCCCCTCGATATCAACGGGTGAGGTTTTGCGAAACGCGATCGCCGATCAAACCAACCTCGGCGAAAAAGCCCGTCCCTACGTGGAAAAAGGGGAATTGGTACCCGATGATATTATGATTCAATTCATTCGTCAACGGTTACTTCAACTCGATGTCAGTCAGGGATGGTTGCTTGATGGCTATCCACGCACTGCATTTCAAGCCGAAGAATTGGATTTTTTACTCGAAGATTTGGGACAACAATTAAATTGGACAATTTATCTCAATGTTCCCGAAGATGAACTGATGAAACGTTCATTACAACGATCGCGTTCAGACGATCAACCAGAGATTATTCAACGTCGGATAGAAGTCTTTTATCAACGTACCATCCCTATACTAGAATACTACAGTCCGCGCAATCGCTTACTTGATATTAATGGTAATCAACCTCCCGAACAAGTCCAACAGGAAATTTTAAGTCAGTTGAGACGTTCCGCAACTTCCGAGACTTGAAAACAGTTCATTTCCAAATACTAATATAGGTAAATTATTATGGCTTGGCAACGTCTGGATGATAGACAACCGGATCAACTGCGTCCTGTTTCTTTTGAACTCAATTATACTCGCTATTCTGCGGCTTCTGTACTTACAAAATGCGGGAATACTCAAGTCTTGTGTAATGTGACAATTCAACCCGGAGTTCCTAACTTTTTAAAAGATAGTGGACAAGGTTGGTTAACCGCAGAATACCGAATGTTACCGGGTGCGACTCAACAACGTCAACCTCGGGAATTGATGAAATTATCAGGAAGAACCCAAGAAATTCAGCGTTTAATAGGTCGAAGTTTACGCGCTGCGGTAGACTTCAAACTATTAGGTGAAAAAACCGTTATTATTGATGCGGATGTTCTGCAAGCGGATGCGGGAACTCGTACTGCTTCGATAACAGGTGGGTTTGTGGCGTTAGCCAATGCGTTTAATCAATTAGTCGAAAAAGGAGAATTAGAAAAATCACCAATTTCTCATCAAATTGCTGCCGTTTCTGTGGGATTATTAGAGGGGGAACCTTATTTAGATTTAAACTACGAAGAAGATGTAGCGGCAGATATTGATTTTAATATTGTAATGAACGATCAATTGGGAATGATTGAATTACAAGGAACAGCAGAAGCCGAAAGTTTTACTCGTCAGCAGTTAAACAAAATTATGGATTATGCTGAAATTGGAATTAAACAGTTATTAGAAGCCCAACGTCAAGCGTTAAACAGTGAACAGTGAACAGCTTTGTAGGGGCGGGTTAATTACAGTTTACAGTTTACAGTTTACAGTTACCCAACGGCATAGAGCAAAGTTCCTTCTTGACGGAAACCGCCTGTCTTGGGCAGCATTCCCTCTCTTGCAAACTTCGCTCTCGACGGAAACCGCCAAGTCGCGAGTTTGCGCTGGCGCCCGCAGGTGGCGCGGGGTCTGCCCGCAAGATCGGACTTTGCGCTACCGACTATTCCGCGCCCGTCGCAAGGAACGCGCTGGTTACTGGTCACTTGGTCGTTTACTGATTACTGTTCACTGGTTACTGATTACTGATTACTGATTACTGTTTACTGATTACTGATTACTGTTTACTGGTCACTGGTCACTGATTACTGATTACTGTTCACTGTTTAAACCCGCCCCTACATTTGTGTGGGGGGTAAGTTTAGATAAATTTTTGAGGGGAAGACATAATTATTCACCTTTTAAGACGGTTTTAGAAACAATACGGGTTTTCTTGCGATCAGCTTCTGAAAGTTCTTCACCTGATTGTAAACGAGTTGCACTGGTTTGTAAAACAGTTGCGGCGTTTTTATCCCCCATTTGTAATGCTGTTTTTGCGGCAGTTTGTAACATTGTTGCGGCGCCGACGCGATCGCCTTGTTGGAGTTTTGTTTCAGCAATTTGGGTTTGTCGGTATTTCGCTAAGGCTAAAATATGTTGCTGAACTTGGGAATTTTGAGTCGGTTGATAGCCTTGCATGACATTAGCTTCTAACAAAACAGGTTCAGAATATAATCCTTGCATTCCCAAAGCTGGATCATCATAACGGACTTGTAATTGAGCGATTTTTTGTCTTCCTGGGGGCAGTTTTCCGATATAAAGATTCGCGAGAACAATTCGTTCTATGTCTTTCATTAAATCCCCCAAACGAACCACAAATTTATCGGCTTCTTTTTGTAACGGTAATTCTATCGTATCTGGGGAAACTTGGGCAATCGGTTTTAACTCAGCAAATCTTACTCCCGGCATCAGAGAAAAAAGTAAATAAGAATTGGTTAAACCCACAGATTGCATCCGATTAAACAAGCGACTAAACGCATCAATTACCTGTTCTGGATATTCAATATAAGCGAGTGTTCCGCCACCTGCATCGGCAATTTTTTCTAAAACATCTTGGTTCCAATCATCTCCAAAACCCAAAGAATTTAAAGTCAAGTTATAATCCGTTGCCAGTTTTGCCAACTTCAAACAGCGATTATTATCTCCATGTTCATTTTCACCATCCGTCAGGAGAAACGCTTGAGAAATGCGCTCAAGTTTCCCTTTTCCCAACTCTTCAATCCCGAGTTTTAACCCCTCATCAATCGAGGTGCCGCCCGAGGTTCTTAAACGGTTAATTTGCTTTTTAATCCCTTCTGGATCAATAATATCTTGATTGGGAATTAATACCTTAGCCCGATGATCAAATACGACAACCGAAATGCGATCGCCAGGGTTTAAGCGATCAATTAATTCACCCGCAGCTTTTTTCACGGTTTCCAACGGACGCCCACTCATCGAACCACTATGATCTAAAATCAGACAGAGGTTCAGGGGAACATGGTGATCAACAGCGTTAGGAATCGCTGAAACCGATAGAGAAAGCTGACGCTGGCTGCTTCCTTGAGTGATATCGAGATTCGGATCGTTGAGAAAAGGTTCTAAACTAACGTTCATAGGAGTGAGTTGGAGTTGCGCTAGTATATCTTTATATCAGAATAGCCCTTTCGTGACTCAGAGTAATTTGTTTAACTCTACACTAACTGTACAGCAACTTCCTGATACCTAGAAAATCAGGTAAAGTGAGCAAGGTTAATGTCTAAAAACCCGCTAATTTGAGCGGATTGTTAATGTTTAATGCTGCGTTGTCAGAGGTTTAGGGGTGGTGTTCCTCTGTCAGAGCAATTATCCCCGAAGGCTTTTGAGATCGGAAATCCACACCTTGGCGTAATCACCGAACCGTTTAAGATGAGCAGTTAAAAACCCTAAAATTCGCCAAAACCCTTGAATAAAAGGAGCGTTATCACTCGACTGGGATGAAATCGAGATACAGAGGATCACTGAAAAAGGTTGTAAACTAACCCTGATCAGACTGAGCTGAACTTGCGTTAGTATTTCTGTATAAGAATCGCTTTCTGGGTTCAAGCTACAATTTTTGAAGAGTTCATACCGAATAAACCGTGCAAAGCTCATACTACAACGATAGCCCGCTTCGGACACCGCCCCCAGATTTAGAATCTCTGCTGTTAAAAGAGCGGATTGTTTACCTGGGATTGCCATTGTATTCATCTGATGACATTAAACGCCAAGTCGGAATTGATGTCACCGAACTGATTATTGCTCAACTGCTGTACTTACAGTTCGACGATCCCGATAAACCCATCTATTTTTACATTAACTCGACTGGGACTTCCTGGTACGGAGGAGATGCGATCGGGTTTGAAACCGAAGCCTTCGCCATCTGCGATACGATCAGCTACATCAAACCGCCTGTTCATACGATCTGCATCGGTCAAGCGATGGGAACGGCGGCGATGATTTTGTCAGCAGGTACAAAAGGATACCGTGCTAGCTTACCTCATGCTACGCTGATTCTCAATCAAGCCAAATCAGGCGCCCGAGGTCAAGCGACTGATATTCAGATTCGGGCGAAAGAAGTCTTAGCCAATAAACAAACCTTTTTGGAAATTATGGCTAAGAATACAGGTCAATCGATCGAGAGAATCTCTAAAGATACGGATCGGATGTTCTATTTGACCCCCGAACAAGCCAAAGAATACGGTTTAATTGATCGGGTTCTGCAAAGCCGCAAAGATTTGCCAAAACCGGTTTTAGCTGTTTAATTTCGTTAATTTTATTAGCAAGAGCGAGAAAATAGTCATGCCTATTGGTATTCCCAGTGTTCCTTACCGCCTTCCGGGTAGTCAATATGAGAGATGGGTTGATATCTATACCCGTCTGAACCAAGAACGAATTATTTTCCTGGGTCAAGAAGTGACCGATGGGTTAGCCAATCGGATTGTGGCGTCAATGCTCTATTTGGACTCTGATGATCCGAATAAGCCGATTTATCTCTACATCAACTCCCCCGGAGGTTCCGTCACAGCAGGCATGGCAATATACGATACCATGCAATACATTAAATCCGATGTCGTGACTATTTGTGTGGGTTTGGCGGCTTCGATGGGGGCTTTCCTGTTAGCTTCGGGAACCCCCGGAAAGCGACTCGCCCTCCCTCACGCTCGAATTATGATTCACCAACCGATGGGCGGAACTCGGGGTCAAGCGACGGATATCGAAATTGAAGCCCGGGAAATCCTGCGAATTCGCAGTCTGTTAAACAGTATCCTCGCTGAACGGACGAATCAATCGATCGAAAAAATCGAGAAAGATACGGATCGCGATTACTTCCTATCCGCCGAAGAAGCTAGAAACTACGGTTTAGTTGATCAGGTGATCGAAGAACGTCCCGTATAGACAGTGAACAGTGACCAGTGACCAGTGACCAGTGAACAGTGACCAGTGACCAGTGAACAGTTACCAGTGAACAGTGACCAGTGACCAGTGAACAGTGACCAGTGACCAGTGACCAGTAACCAGTGACCAGTGAACAGTAACCAGCGCGTTCCTTCCGGCCCGGCGGTTTCCGGCGAGACTTAGTTTGTAAGAGAGTGACCAGTGACCAGTGAACAGTGATAACTGTAAAAACTGGTAACTAATAACTAATAACTGTAAACTGTAAACTGTAAAAACTGGTAACAGTAAACTGTAAACTGTAAACTGTAAAAACTGGTAACAGTAAACTGTAAACTGTAAACTGTAAAAACTGGTCACTGTAAACTGTAAACTGTAAACTGTAAAGGCTGTTAACTAAAATTAGGGTTGACGGAGTTGATACAAACTGAATGGATACGGCAGATTATTATCGACAATTGGGATTGCTATCTGGTGCAAGTTTAGAAGCAGTCAAAGCTTCTTATCGGCGATTAGCTCGGCTTTATCATCCTGATCTAAATTCCGATCACTTAGCCCGAGAAAAATTTATAGCGGTGACAGAAGCTTATAAGTTTTTGCTGAATATTGCTAAACCCGAAGCCGAAAGTTTTAGTCCATCTGAACCTCAGCAAACGGTTGTTTCTCAAGTGCCTTTTCAACCGCTCCGGGTGAAAGTGACTCGTCAAGAACCTGCCTTAAAAAGAAACCCTCAACTCTCAGAACTCGAGCAAAAATTGAAGCAAAATTCTTATCGAGAATTGCAACAATTGCTGAAATATCAACGCTTTCCTAGAGCGATCGCTTTAATCGAAGGTTTGGCTGAACGGATTCCGCAAGATGTGGAAATTCGTCAATGGCAAGCTATTACTTATCAACGATTTGGACGCGCTCTAATTAAAGATAAAAAGTTGGAAAAAGCGAGAATTTATCTCAAAAAAGCTCTGAAAACTGATCCGCATAATCGCGCACTTTGGATCGAAGTTGAACGTGATTTTCGGCAGTTAGAAAAGGTTTATTAGAGCAGTAACTTAGTAGACGATTTATGGTACAAAACGGTACTATCTGTAAGATCAGATAATAGATCTATGCAACGAGCCTATCATACCAAGTTAAAACTGAACAACAAACAGAAGACTTTAATGGCGACCCACGCCGGATATTCTAGGTGGGTTTGGAATTGGGCGTTAGCGATGTGGAATGAAGCTTACAAACAGGGTTTAAAACCTTCAACGAATAAGCTAAAAAAGTTCTACACCAATCACGTCAAACCTCAATATTCCTGGCAGTCAACGCTAAGTTCTAGAGTTTATCAATTTGCCTTCATGCACTTGGGAGAAGCATTTAGCCGATTTTTTCAAGGCACTGCCCAACATCCTAAGTTCAAGAAAAAAGGCAGAAATGATAGCTTTACTATTGACAATTGTGGCAAAGTAATGAGGTTTTCAGGGAGGAGATTAAAGCTTCCTTTTATTGGATGGGTTAACACTTACGAACCCCTTCCCGAAATTCAGACTAAACGAGTCACAATTAGTCGAGTCGCTGATTCTTGGTATCTGTCTGTAGCTTACGAATTTGAGCCTGAACAGACTGTTAAATCCCGAGAATATCTGGGTGTTGATGTTGGAGTTAAGGCATTGGCGACCTGTTCAGATGGTACTGTTTTCGCTAACCCCAGAGCTTACAAAAAAGCTCAAAAAAATCTAGCGAGACTTCAGCGTGAACTTTCTAGAAAACAGAAGGGTTCCAATAACAGGAATAAAGCCAAACTCAAATTAGCGAAAGCTTATCAGCGAGTCACAAACATCCGAAAAGATGGAATTCACAAATTAACCTCATGGCTATGCAAAAACCACGCAGTCATCGGGTTAGAGGATTTGAATGTTTCTGGGATGTTAAAGAATCATAAGTTAGCGAGTGCTATTGCTGATTCGGCTCTTTATGAAATTCGCCGCCAAGTCGAGTATAAATCCTCGTGGTACGGCTCGGTTGTAGTTTTTGCTGATAGATTCTATCCGTCAACTAAAACCTGTTCAAGTTGCGGTCACGTTCAAGAAATAGCACTGAAAGAACGAGTTTTCAATTGTTCAAATTGCGGTGAAGTCAAAGAGCGTGACTATAATGCGAGTCTGAATTTATTACATTATGCCGAGGGCTTCTCGGTAAAAAGCCTGTCTGACCGGGTACTGCCGACAGTCCGGGGTGATGCAGGAAATAAACGTTAACACGGTTTATACCGCGTTATATCAGTTTTATAAAGCAGCTTGTTGACTTCAAAACCTACATATTCCTGCCCCGAGCGCGAAATCCGATCTTGCGGGCAGACCCCCTAAAGGGTTCGTTAGTTGCTCTCAACTGTTCACTGAAAACTGTCTACTGACGGCGAACACCCAACCCCCAATCCCTAATAAAGTAGTTATTTATACTGATTTCTGAAAAAAATGCGGCGAGGGACAGTAAAACTTAATTTTTTAAGAAAAAAAAATAAATCCAGCTTGAGTAATCAACCAAAGATATAAAACTTAGCTTAAAATTTGGCCGTCTGACCCAAAAAGTCTCCTTAATATAGATGGAGATCCTTCTGCTGTCGAGCCGCCAGTGGAAGTCAAACTAAAATGCTTCAGGACTCGATAGTAGCGGGGATTAGATTTTTCTAAAGTCTAATCTAGTTAAGAGGGGAAGAAGCAAGAATCTCTCGACAAGTGAAAAGCTTGTGGGTGAGAGTGTCCAAGGAGAAACGAGTAGACACCGGAGACGATAATCATGGTTCAGATTCCAGCCAAGCCCACGCAAAACGATCCTCTGGATCAGGGGCATTACATTGATCGGGACTGCACCACGCTATCCCGTCATGTTCTCGAACAACTCCATAGTTTTTCACCCGATGCTCAAGATCTCAGTGCATTGATGAATCGCATCGGACTTGCGGGAAAATTGATTGCACGCCGTTTAAGCCGAGCGGGATTAGTAGACGATGCCTTGGGGTTCACAGGCAGTGTGAACGTTCAAGGAGAAGAAGTCAAGCAAATGGATCTCTACTCCAACTCGGTGTTTATCTCCGTGTTCAAACAAAGCGGTTTAGTCTGCCGCTTGGCTTCTGAAGAAATGGAGAACCCCTATTATATTCCCGAAAACTGCCCCATCGGACGCTATACGTTGCTATACGATCCCTTGGATGGTTCATCCAATCTAGACACCAACCTGAATGTCGGATCAATTTTCTCGATTCGTCAACAGGAAGGCAATGATGAGGACGGTACGGCTTCAGACTTGTTGCAACACGGACATAAACAGCTAGCCGCCGGGTACATCCTTTATGGCCCGAGTACATTGCTGGTTTACAGCATTGGAACAGGCGTTCATTCGTTTACCCTTGACCCGAGTTTGGGTGAGTTTATTCTTGCAGATGAGAACATCAAAGTTCCCGATCACGGCCCTGTCTATAGCGTCAACGAAGGCAACTTCTGGCAGTGGGATGAATCGATTCGTGATTATATCCGCTATGTTCACCGTCACGACGGTTACACGGCTCGGTATAGCGGTGCTTTAGTGGGAGATATCCACAGAATTTTGTATCAGGGCGGTGTGTTTTTGTACCCCGGTACGGTGAAAAAACCCGAAGGAAAATTGCGTTTGCTGTATGAATCAGCACCGATGGCCTTTTTAATGGAGCAAGCGGGAGGACGGGCTTCTACGGGAACTCAGGAAATTATGGACGTGGTTCCCGACAAATTACATCAACGCACACCCCTGGTGATTGGTAGTAAAGAAGATGTTGCCCTAGTCGAGTCCTTTATTCAAGATCGGGCGCGTCGGGAGGAACAATAGGCATGATCAACAGGTAAAACGATACAGAAATTGAAGTAGGCATTAATTTGTTTGTCAAAGTGTTGACTTCGTTGATCAGTTCTCGGGAAGAAAAAGTCAAATCGTTTTCTCCAGTCGGATAGTTCAGTTCGGGGTTATCAGTTCATCAACACCGTAGGAATAGGCATTAAAACTTAAGCTGGAATCCCGAAAATTTTAGACCATCACGGAGAAAAATAAACCAACGGGTTCACCTGCTATTTATCGCTGAAAAGCTTGCTCATTGAGCCTTTGAATCCGAAAAAATCCTCGCCGAAAAGCCAAAATGGGTAAGTGTTCATTTCTAACGGTTTGCTGATCACCGAAAACAGATAATTAAAACAAACAAAAAGTGTCACCGCCTCAACTAAATTGACAAGGGAATGTAAATGGTTACACTACTAGAAAATCCGTTACGGATTGGACTGCAACAAGATCGCATCCCGGAACCTCAGATTTTAGTCATCTATGGTGCATCGGGGGATTTAACTCAACGCAAATTGGTTCCGGCCCTCTATCAGATGCGCCTCGAACGCAAGCTGCCTGCGGAACTGACGATTGTCGGGGTGGCACGCCGAGACTGGACTCACGACTATTTTCGTGAACAAATGCGTATCGGTGTCGAAGAATTCGGCGGCGGCTTACAATCGGAGGAACTGTGGAACGACTTCGCGAAGGGGTTGTTTTACTGTTCCGGTAACATGGATCAGCAGGAAAGTTATCAGAAACTTAAAGCATTTCTCAGCGAACTAGACGAACTCCGAGGAACCCGAGGAAACCGCGTCTTTTACCTGTCTGTCGCCCCTGCTTTCTTCGGGGAAGCCATTCAACAGCTCGGTGCTGCGGGAATGTTAGTAGACCCGAAAAAACATCGTTTGGTGATTGAAAAACCCTTTGGTCGCGACTTGAGTACCGCCCAAGTTCTTAACCGGATTGTGCGTCAGGTTTGCGCTGAAGAACAAGTTTACCGGATTGACCATTATTTGGGCAAAGAAACGGTTCAAAACTTGATGGTGTTCCGGTTTGCTAACGCGATTTTTGAACCCCTGTGGAACCGTCAGTTTGTCGATCACGTCCAAATCACAGTTGCCGAAACCGTTGGTTTGGAAGGACGGGCGGGTTATTATGAAACCTCCGGGGCGTTGCGTGACATGGTGCAGAATCACCTGATGCAAGTTTTCTCCCTAACGGCGATGGAAGCCCCGAACTCCCTTGATGCCGATAGCATTCGCAACGAGAAGGTTAAGGTGTTGCAAGCGACGCACTTGGCGGATATCAACAACCTCGACCACTCAGCCATTAGAGGTCAATATACTCCCGGCTGGATGAAAGGTAAGCCTGTTCCCGGTTATCGAGAGGAAGAAGGAGCAGACCCCAACTCGACCACGCCGACTTATGTGGCTCTGAAACTGCATATTGATAACTGGCGTTGGAAAGGGGTGCCGTTTTATCTGCGAACTGGAAAACGGATGCCGAAAAAAGTCTCAGAAATCGCCATCCAGTTTAAAGAAGTTCCCTATTTGATGTTCCAGTCGGCAGCCAAACAAGCGAACCCCAACGTTCTGGCCCTGCGAATTCAGCCGAATGAAGGGATTTCGATGCGGTTTGAGGTGAAAACACCGGGAAATTCCTTGAGAACCCGTTCGGTTGATATGGATTTTCGCTATGATACCGCTTTTGGTAAGCCGAATACGGATGCTTATGCTCGTCTATTGATTGACTGTATGCTCGGTGATCAAACACTATTTACCCGAGATGACGAAGTAGAAGCCTCTTGGAAGATTATTACTCCGCTTTTAGAAGCTTGGGATGCTCCTGCTGCCCCGGATGCGATTCCTTTCTATGAAGCCGGAACTTGGGAACCTGTAGAAGCGGAACTATTGCTCAACCGCAATGGTCATCGTTGGCGCCGACTGTAGAATTGGGGGAGTGCAGTCAAAAGTAAGACCTTGAAAACTCTTGCTTTTTGACTGACTACAGATGTGAACGTGAGAACATCTCTACAATGAACAGCTAATAGCTAATCACTAACGACTGATACTATGAGTACACCACTTGTTGCGCTACAAAAACCAAAAGATATCTCCCTGAGCGAAATTGAGGGCGAGTTAAATAGCATCTGGCTTTCTCAAGCCGTCGGAGGTGGAAAGACCAAGGCAGTCGCCACTCGAGCCGCGACGTTTAGTATGGTTATTTATGAACCCGAAGAATTCCAACAACTCCTGGGTGGGTTGGGATTTTATACGGGGGCGCTGGATGGGATTCACGGTACGAACACCCGCGAAGCGATTAGAGAAGCTCAAAACGTTTATGGTTTGAGTATTACGGGTCGGGTAGACTCACATACTCTGGCTAAACTGCGCGAAGAATTTGCCAAGCTCCCCCCGGAACGCCAACAAATTACTAATTTGGATAGTCGCGGTTTTAGTATCAGTGAAGCGATCGCTGCTCAAAATCCTTGTCGGATTATTACCCTTTGTCCGACAATGGGCGAAGATACGGGTGTCACGGCTCAGGTTTCTGCCTACTGTCCGATTCAGCAAAAGAGCGAAGAAAGTCTGATTTGTGCTGAATATATTACCCTACGCGGCACCAAAGAAGCGTTAGAACGGGTGAGCGATGTTGTGGCGTCTTTGATGATTCCTGACTTACCTAAGTTTGTTTGGTGGAAGGCGACGCCGAATCCTGAACAAGATTTGTTTAAGCGCTTGTCAAGTTGTAGTAATTGTTTGATTGTGGATTCTTGCTATTTTAGTGATCCTGAATCAGAATTGCTGAAAATGCAGAATTTGATCGAACAGGAAACCTACATTGCTGATTTGAATTGGCATCGTTTGGCACCTTGGCAAGAATTATCGGCGGCTGCTTTTGACCCTCCTGAACGTCGGATGTCGTTGGGTGAAATTGACAATGTGGCGATTGATTATGAAAAGGGAAATGCAACTCAAGCGTTAATGTTTTTGGGTTGGTTTGCTTCTCGCCTCGATTGGAAACCGATTTCTTTTACCTCTGAAGGTGGAGACTATGACTTGAAATATGTCAAGTTTAAAGCGCCAAATGATAAGGAAATTGTTGCTGAGTTGGCGGCGATTCCGGCTGCTGATTATGGCGAAATTCCTGGTGATTTGGTGGGTTTACGGTTAACTTCGAGTAATCCAAATGCCAATTGCTGCACGATTTTGTGTTCAGAAACGACGGGTTGTATGCGGATGGAATCAGGCGGAAGCGCTCAATCTTGTCGCACGGAACAGGTGACAGCTACTTCTGATCAAAAAGCTGAATCCCTAATGACGCAGCAATTGCAACGTTGGGGTCGTGATATTTTGTATGAAGAAAGTTTAGCGTTAACGGCTCAAATTCTTAAACTCCGTTAGGTTTAGAATTTTAATTCAATTTGTAGGGGCGCTGTTGGCGCCTCTTGTTTTTTGTTTTAATCTACCACAAAGACACAAAGACACAAAGAAAATGAACTCGAAAACGTTAAGAAACTCGCCCCTACAGAATCATTATTCATTCATCGGCAGACATGATATAATCATTCAAAACTCAACGGAGGCGTTGCTTGATGTCTTACAGTGAGTTTAGTTTAGCGAGAGCCAAACAAGAGTTCGGTTTAGTCACCTTAGAAAAACGCGCTCTTTTTGCTGATATTCCCAAAGTAGAAGCCAGTAATTTGCTCACAGAAACCCTCAACTATCATCTACCGATTGCTTTAGGAAGTAATAGTGAAAAAGCTCGTTCTGAACTGATTATTGCTCCGATATTGGTGGATTTGCGCCGACAGTTAAAAGAGCAAATTAGTTTATTTTCGGGGATTGATTTTACCGTTGACTTAACTAAAGGATTAAATGGAATTTGTGATTTTATTATTACGAAGTCTCCAGAAATTCTGATGTTAACAGCACCCGTGATTATCGTTGTAGAAGCCAAGAAAGAAAATATTAATGCTGGTTTGGGTCAATGTGCGGCGGAAATGGTCGCGGCTCAAATTTTCAATGAGCAAGCCGCAACGGAAATAAAAATCATTTATGGTGCGGTAACAACAGGCAGCATTTGGCAATTTTTAAAGTTAGAGAAACAAACATTAAGCATTGATTTGAGCGAATATTATCTCAACGATGTCAATAGAATTCTGGGTATTTTAGCGAGTGGTATTTATCAAGGAAATTAAAATTGACAACTCTTTATACGGCTGTTAAAATTAAATCTGTGGCATTATAAACCACATAATCAAACTCTGATTCATCAATGTCATTCGGGTCTAAATATCCTAAATTTAAGGCTTCACATTCGGCTTGGCTAATATTTTCTGAAGACAAAATCACTTGATATTTTTGTAACGCTTGACTGACTCGCATCATGTGACTGGCGACAACTGGACTGCTTAACTCTCCAGAATCAACTAAATTTTGAATGGTTTCTGGGTTAGAATAGCCGAACTTTGCGATCATTTCGCCGTGAGTTCCTGATATTTTTTCCGAAAGTTCACCTCGAATAACCAGTTTTCCGCCTTCTTGGATGCGAGAACCGCAGTTATATATGGCTTTTGCACCTTGCCAAAAATCAACACATTTGTTATCAATATAAGTGAGAATACTTGAACAAGTTTCAACGGGTTTAACGAAATATTCGGCACAAAGTTCGGCGGCTTCTTGGTAAGAGGAATAAAAATCTCCAATAAATAAATGAGCAATTCCGGCGGGGAGGGTGATAAAGTTCACCGAAACATAGATTTTGGGAAAGGTTGTGATCACCAAGTCGGCAATTTGATGGATGATTTGACGAATCGGATTCTCTATTTTGCCGATAATTTCTGCTTCTGAATAACGAGTTATTTTCCAGTGGGTGTAATCAATAGCGGCTTTATTAGCAATTCCCGGACAGAGATATTTTGCCCCTCCAGAAAAGCCTACGACACGATGAGGAAGCACACTTCCTAATGCAATAATTATATCATGTTCGCTGACTGCCTGATGAATTTTAACGGGAATATTATCTATTTTTCCGACTTCTATTAACAGCGAGTCGTCAAAAGCGTTATGGTTGATCAGTTCAATTTGACTCGCCGCTTCGGGAGAAATTCCCAGCTTTTGTTGCATTTCTAGGGTTGTCATCGGGCGATGAGTTCCCAAGGCAAAAATAACACTAATTTGACTGGCTTGTGTTTGGAGAACTTTTAAAAAATCAGGAAAAAATTGATAAAGAGGTGTTGCACGGGTGACGTCTTCACAAATGATCAAAACTCGCTTTTGATTCATGTCAAACTGAGACAGATAACTGAGCAATTTTGTCAGAATATCCTCTTTTGATAAGACGCTTGGCACTTCTAAGGCTATTTTTTTCACAGCTTATATTATGTCCGGTTGAACAGTTATAAATAAACGACAGAGGAGTCAGGAGTCAGGAGTCAGGAGTCAGGAGGAAATAAAGAAGAAGAAAGAGTCGGATTATGAGAAAGTTTTTGATCACTAATTATCCGGACATGATATTACCCATACTAACACTTGATCTAAGATAATAATACAGCTATTTCACCAGAAATTCAAGTTCCTAGTGAATAGCTAAAAGTTAAGTTTTTAGTAATTTTGAGGGCATTTAATGGGCTAGTCTAACGCCCAATTGCTTGATAGGTGACGAACTGACCAACACGGGGTTTCCCAAAGCGTTTCCAAGCACTTCCACCCCGCAAAAATAACTCCATCCAACGCACTTGTTGTTTGTCATTCAGCGTCCAACCCGAACTTCCAGGTGCAAAGGCTAAGGTTCCTTCACTGACGCGAAAACTACCATCAGAATACACGGCATCACTGACCATATCTCCGACTCTAACGATGACTTTTGTTTCCGGTTCGAGGTCAACCGAATCCGCAGAAATGGTCGTTTTAATATTACCATATCCATCAATCCAAGCGACCCGATCTTTTGGATAATCAGGAATTTGTTCAGGTGTAATGATATCTCCTAAGACACTTTCATCCCCTTTCGCTAATGCAATTGCGGCTTGAGGGAAGACATCTCGTGAGCGAAATTGAGAGCCGCCGCGTGAAACTTTTATGCTATGAATAGACAGAGCAAATTCTTTGATAAAGGATAGAGAATATCCGGCTAAAACACCCACAACTTTAACACCATTGGGTAGTAAAGCATAAGTCAGTCCTTCACCTTCATTATTGGGGCGAGCTTCTAAATCATCTTGACGAGGGGCGCAATTATGATAAATTAAATGGTTGTCTGGGCCGGGATTAAGCCCTAATTGAGCGATCCAAAAACCTGTTGCTAACGTGCTAAAAGCCGGAACAGAAAGACAGTGAATTTTTGCATCGCTTAAGTGTTGAAGTAAACGTTGGTTGACTTCTGCAAACGCTGGATCTCCCGCACCATAATCAGCAATTAAGTTAATCAGCATGATGGAAGTTTTGAAAGACAGTTTTACTTTTGATAAGCAGATCTAGGTTAACCCTATTTTACAATAAAACCCCTCTAACTCAAGGTATACTGTGATTCAATTATAGATAAATTTTTTATCTATAATTCAAAGTTTAATTGGGGTTGATTTTGGGGGCTTGCCATTCTCCTTGCAAGGTAAACGCGGCCCAAAAGTAGGGAGATGACCATTTATTTTGTTGCCACATATCAATTTGAGCGACTCGTAAAGCGGCGACGGGGGATAGGTTTTGTTGTAGCATTCGTTGATAAAATTTTACCATTAATTCTGAAGTGGCTTGGTCATCAACTTTCCACAAACTTACCACGACTCGGGGCGCACCTGCATACATAAATCCCCTCGTTAAACCGACTAATCCTTCACCTTGAATATTTTCTCCTAGTCCCGTTTCGCAAGCACTTAAAACGGCTAAGTCGGCGGAAAGTTTGAGGTTAAAAATATCATATAAACGCAAAAAACCATTTAAAGCTTCTCCCGTTTCATCCACTAAAGATAAGACTAAACCGGAGAGTTCAGGAGTCTCGCTATTGAGTAAACCATGAGTGGCAAAATGAAGAAGCCGATATTGATTAATTTGTTGACTGGTGACAAATTCTCGACGGGCTGAAAAGCCAAATTGTTTGGTACTATTAATCGTTGGAATTAAGTCTAAAATTCGTTCAGCTTCTTTCTCGGTAAAGGGTAAACGATCAAACAAAACACCCGACTCTCGCGCCGAACGTTCTAACTCAGGCGGTAGCGGTTTCATCTTTTCTGGAACTACATTTTTAACCCGATCATCTTGATAGCTAAAAACCGGATCAGCCAGTATTGCTAAAGCTTTGGGTGCGGGTGTTCTTCCCTTCACTTCTTGACGTAAAACCGCTAAGGTTGAAGCAGAAGGAATGGTGACAATTTCATGTTTAACGATTAAGGGTGTCCAGTCTTCTTCTAGGATTAATGTTCCGGCTGTGGGTAACGCATTAAACGGCACATATTGTAAGACTCCATCCGCAACAATTAATAACCGTTTTTGACTGAGTTTTTCGGAATTGGGTAATATAATTTCTGCCAGTTCTTTTCCGGCGTTTTCCGCGAGTGTTCGGCGAATGCGTTGAGTTGGAAGTAAAAAAGAATCTCTAAATTCTGTGACTTGACGTTCAATTTCTTCGCGCCCAGGAAGTTCATAACTTTCGATAGAAGTTGGCGTAACAACCCATAAATAACTTCTATTTTTTCCGAGAGCATATTCTAATAAAATAGTCTCTTGATCGAGAACTTTTTGCTGAATTTCAGTCAAGGTTAACGGTTGCGGTTGAGTTAATTCTGCGTAGTGAGGACTGCTGGCCCGAATTTCTGTTAATAATCGGCGATATTGTTGGAGTAAACTATCGATTTCCTGATTAATTGTGAGTCTTTGTTCTTCAGTATGTTCACGACTGAGTAAGCGAACTCGCAACTGTTCTAATGCACTAAGTTCTTGTTGCAGTTGTTTCTTTTCTTGTAATAATTTAGGGTCAATTCCAGATGTAACTTCTCCCCCAGATTCAGCTAATATTTCTAATAAACTTCTCGCTTTTGCTCGTTCACTGGCTTGTAAGGCTAACCCATCATAACCTTTTTCGGGATTTTGTTTATGGAGTTGCATTAACAAATCAATATAGAATTCATAATATTCCTGTTTGGAAGCAAAAAAAGAGGTTCTTAAATCTTGACGATCAACTTTTGTTCGTAAGTCTTCAATGATTTCTAAGGCTGTTTCTATCGTTTGAACTGCGGCTTCTAACTGACCTTGTTCGCGTTGAATTTGAGCAATATAATAAAGACTCAGTGGTTCTTTGCTTCTGTCTCCAACGGTTTGTCTAATTTGCAGAGATTGAGTACAAATTTCTAAGGCTTGATCTAAATTTCCTTGTTTAAAATCAACATAACAAAGGTTATTTAACGTACTGGCTTCTCGGGTGCGATCGCCTATTTTTTGCCAGAGTGGTAAGGCATCATTATAAGTTTGTTGAGCGAGTTTAAATTGATTAGATTGAGCATAAATATAGCCCTGATTATTCAACGTTGCGGCTTGTCCGCGAATCGTTCTCACATCAGCTCTTTCAGGTAAAGCGTTCCAATAGTTCAAGGCTTGAATATAGGTTTCTTTGGCTTTCTCTAGTTCACCTTGCTCGGAATAAACTTGACCCATATTATTTAAAATCAAAGCCGTCATTTTGCGATCCGCCGAATTTTCAGAGCGTTGCAAAAGCAATTGAGCTTGTTTATAATAACCTAACGCCCGATCTAATTCTCCTAACTCATAATACAGTAAACCCATACTATTTAATGTAGCGGCTTCTGCGGAGTCTAATCCTATTTCTTTTCGGAGACTGTGAGCTTTTTCATAGGCTTCTAACGCCTTTTGATATTCACCCCATTTGAGATAAACTTCAGCAGAAAGTTCTAAAATAGGAGCCTCCCAATACTCCGGTTGAGACAATTGAGGAAGTAATCGTAAAACCTGACGATAATAATTGATAGCGGCTTGATATTCTCCTAAGTCAGCATGAATTAAACCCAAAAATTGCAACGTCGTTGCTTCTTGAGTCAAATCACCCTGTTCTCGCCAAAGTTTCAAGGCAATTTCTAACTGTTCAATGGCTTGACGTAAAGCCGCACCTGTTCCTTGACGATACTGATTTAATCCTGTTTTTAGAGCTTGTTGTGCCGGATTTTCAGTGTTTACTGCTAGAATCATTTTTTCTCTGATTTCCCTATCCCAAAAGTTAGAGGGGTTGGGAGACTCAACCGGAACAACAGGCTGAATTTTTCCTGATAGAAGAACGCCCAGTAGAAAAGTGACTTGAAGCGTTCGGGACAACCGCCTGATCAAGAAGATTTTTTTCGGTTTGTGTTCACAGGTCATCGGTTAACTTAAAATAGCTTTTATAACAATCTTTGATTGATCCTTTCTTATCCTCTTTCTCAATCTTAACCGCTAAACCAGATGATGCCACTAAACTTTATTTTCAGTTACCATCGTTGTCAAAAAACCCTCTTCAGCCTGCTTCCGGGTTTGTCTTTTGCTGTCGGATTTGGACTGCTAAATGTTCCCGCTTTGGCTCAAATTGATCTGGCGATCGTTCAAGAAATTTTAGATGGGGAAGAAGTCTTCATCCAAGAACAGCAAGCCAAAGTCGAAGACAAAGCTGATTTAGGGCAATTAATTCATACTCAAGAATCTCGTGCAAGTATAGAATTTAATAATGGTGCCGCCGGACGCATTGGAACAAATTCTCGCGTTACTGTTGGTCAATGTGTGGAAATTCAACAAGGTCAAGTGGTCGTGAGTGGGCCTGCAAATGGCTGTATTGGAGGGTTTTCAGTCGGAGTTAAAGGTACACTTTATATTATGGAAACCACCGAAGATGGCACCGGAAATATTAAAGTATTAGAGGGAGAAGTTGAAGTCACTTCTCAAGAAGCAGGTGCCATTCCGATTATTTTAAGGGAAGGTCAAAAAATAGGCGTTTTACCGGGTGTACTCGGACAAATTCAAGACATTACACCCGAAGAATTGGCTCTGATTTTAACCGGAGAACTGTTTTCTGGGTTTAATATTCCGATTACGCCAGAAGGTGCATTACAATCGATGTGTCAGCGAATTGTTCCGCCTAATTTTAGTTGTTCTGCAAATGGGGTTCCGACTCCTAATATTCCAACACCGCCTGTTCCATCAGTTCCTAGACCTTCAATTCCGGGTTCACCTTTCTAAGTTGAATTAATTGTTTAAAACATGAATTGACTTGAGTCTGTATGAGTAGGCCTGAAAAACCCGGTTTATCTGATCAACGGGGTTTTTATTCCGCGCTAAAGCGCCACAACAAAACGTTCTAGTAACCATAAAACCCCAGGTAACGTAATAAAACCAAGTAAGGTTGAAACCACAACAACCCTGGCAGCTAAAGCCCCGTCCCCGCCAAATTCATTCGTCATTAAAAAGGCTGTAATTGCAGTGGGCATTGAACTTTGAAGAACTAAAACTTTTAAATCTAAAACCGCTAACCCTAACATTTTTCCCACTGCAAATGCAATCACTCCCCCACCGATAAGCCGCAATAAACTCGCACCGACTTCATAGCCAGTCAGTTCAAATTTACTCTGAGAAATTTGGATTCCTAACATCAATAAACCTAAAGGAATTGCGGCTTCTGCTAACAAATTTAATCCTTCATCTAACTGAAATGGCAGTTGAACATTAAACCCTCGCAAAGCCACGCCAAAAAATACCGCCCAAGTGAGAGGAAGTCTCAACATAAACTGAATCGAAGAACGAAAACCACCCTTTTGTAAAAAAGCAGGAACCGTCGTTAACACAACAACATTCCAAACAATTAAATACACAATTGCCCGTTCAAGTCCCGCCTCTCCTAACGCAAATAAAGTCACTGGAAGCCCTAAATTTCCGACATTCGGTAAAGCCGTTGTGATCACAAAGTTTTTCTTTAAATCAGTTGGAAACTTCAAAGAATCACTCAATTGCCAAGCGGAAACACACCAAGTAACAAACGTAATTAAAAACCCAATTGTAATCGCAATCGCATTTTCTCCACTCAGCGTTGTTTTGTAGAGATTATCAACAATTAAAGCCGGAAATAACACATACAAACTTAGACGAGACAGCGTAGATTGATCAAGATTAATCTTTTTTCCGACAATATACCCAATCAAAACAATACAAGCAACAGGCAAAATGGCGGAGAGAATTACAGTCATAAATATCACTCTATTCGCTTAAGTTCTTCCCGCAAAACCCTGCGTAAAGTTTCTTCTAAAGATTCGCGGCTTTGCTGAATATGCTGACGTAATACTTCGTTAATCAATGTTTGGTAGTTTCCTCCACCTGCTAAGTGAACTTGTTCACGAAACCATGCCAACACTTCATCATCTAAGCAAATTGTGATGTGTGTTTTTCCAGGTAAAACGGGTTCAATAGCCTTTCGTTTACCTTGACTAAAATCATATTCTGCATCCATAACTATTCTTCCTCATACTGTTGTCGCTCTTTGCGAGTTGCTTTGCGAGCAGAAATAAGCCGAATCTCATTACCTCGCAGTGTGTAAACAACAACTAAAACTCTGCCAAAAGCATCTATACCAACTGTGATGAAACGTTCTTCTTCAAACCGTTCATCTGGAATAGTAATTGCCAATTCATCAGAAAAAATTGATACGGCATCAGCAAAGTCGATACCATGTTTGCGAAAATTGGCTATTGCTTTATCCCGGTTCCATTGGTAAGCCATCTCAATTATAGTATAGACACTTGTACATACTAGATTTAGTCGGCACCGATATTATATTACGCAATAGAAGAAACCACTACAATGATTAATCCTAATCTCATTTTAACCCTCAAATCTTGAATGATTAACTCATAATTTAGAGACGTTCTAGATGAACGCCCCTAAATCAATTTCAACGCAATTAAGCCGCCGCCACTAAACCACTATGAATTAATAACGGTTGGGTACTCGGTTCACGTCCTCGGAAGGATTTAAAGACTTCCATCGGGGGTAAACTTCCGCCCAAAGCTAACACCGTTTCTCGAAAACGTTTACCTGTTTCAGCCATTGCTTTTTCATCCTCTAATCCCGCTTCTTCAAAGGCAGCAAAAGCATCAGCACTGAGAACTTCTGCCCATTTATAGCTGTAATAACCTGCTGCATAACCGCCCGAGAAAATATGCCCAAAAGCACATAAAAAGGCATCTTCAGGCAATGGTTTCAACACGGTTGTATTTTCAGCAATGCGGTTTCTGACGTCAACAACTGTTTCCTTTCCACCCGGTTGATAACGATGATGTAACTCAATATCAACTAACCCAAAATGAATCTGTCGCAGCATCACCGTTGCACTCATATAAGTGCGGGAGGCTAACAGCTTTTGATAATAATGTTCGGGCAAAGATTCACCTGTTTGATAATGTTTTGCCATGCCAAACAATGTCGAGCGATCATAACACCAATTCTCCATAAATTGGCTGGGCAATTCCACCGCATCCCATTCAATATTATTAATTCCGGCTGCCCCTGCATAATCAACCGTTGTTAACATATGTTGTAAACCGTGACCAAATTCATGGAATAACGTTTCCACCTCACTAAACGTCATTAAACTCGGTTTTCCATCAACAGGCGGCGTTTGATTACACTGCAAATAAGCCACAGGTAAACGAACCGTCAATGCACCATTTTCAGTAATTTTTGCACGAGTAATACACTCATCCATCCAAGCCCCACCCCGTTTTTCAGCCGGACGACTGTAGGCATCTAAATAAAAATAAGCAATCGGATTTCCCGCCTCATCAGCCACTTGGAAATAACGCACATCTTCATGCCAAACTGGGGCTTGATCATCAGCCGAAATAATCGTAATTCCAAAAATCCGTTTGACTAAACCAAATAACCCTTCTAACACTTGGGTAAGCGGAAAATAAGGGCGCAATTCTTCATCGGTAAACGCAAACTTTTCTTCTCGTTGACGTTCCGACCAAAAACCAATATCCCAATGTTTCAAGTCTTCCGCTTCCGGTGCCTCTTTGGAAGCTGCAAAGGCTTTTAATTCTTCAAATTCTTTCACGGCTGCATCATAACTAACCACCCGCAATTCTTCCGATAATGCCTCGACTGCTTCCACACTCGGCGCCATTTTACTCGCTAAACTTAACTCAGCATAACTGTTAAAACCGAGTAACTTAGACTTTTCTTGACGCAATTGTAAAATTCGTTCAATTAACGGAAAATTATTCAATTCACCACTGGAAGCCCGACTCATATAAGCCTTATAAACCTGTTCGCGTAACTCTCGCCGTTTGCTAAACTTTAAAAACGGGCCGAAACTCGGAGCATCTAACGTAATTCGCCAGGGGCCGTTTTCTGGGGTGGCTTCTTCCATCCCTTCTGAACGGGCAGCTTGGGCGGCTAAACTGAGTAAACTGGGCGGTAAACCTTCTACATCTTCCGGTTCAGTTAACGTCAAACTAAAGGCTTTTGTGGCATCTAAAACATGATTGCCAAATTTAGTCGAAAGTTCAGCTAATTCCAGTTCAATTGCATTAAACCGATCTCGTTTTTCTCCTTCTAAACCCACACCCGACAGTTCAGCATCTCGAATTGCCGCTTCAACAATTCGCTTTTGGGCTGAGTCTAAAGTCTCCCATTCCGAAGACTCCCGCAATGCTTTAAATGCTTTATAAATCGCTTGACTTTGATTGAGTTTATTAATGAACTTTACAACTTTTGGCTGTATTGTTTCATGGGCTGTTCGCAGTTCCGGGCTATTTTTTACACCCATTAAATGACTCACAGTTCCCCAACTCCAAGTCAAACGTTCCTGGAAAAGTTGCAACGGTTCAACTAAACCTTCCCAAGTCGGTTGTACATTCGCTTCTAAACTTGCAAGTTCGGCGTCAAGTTCTTCTAATAATTGCGTCATCTCGGGAACCACCGCATCCGCTTCGATCATCTCAAACGGAGGGAGTCCTTTTCCTCGAAGCAATGGCTTGTCTGCTGTTATGCTGTTCGCGATCATTCCTTTTTCCTGTCTTCCTGTAGGGGGTCATTCAATTGTTATACCAAGTTCTGGGGGTTTAGTGCAGCAAATGGCCGAAAATAAACTTGAGTCTCCACCGGCAAATGATCCGAACCCGTCGAAGCCAACACCTTTGTCATTTTGGACTCCCCATCTGGAGAATACCAAATATAATCAATCCGAAACAGCGGATAATCAAGAGTTTGAGTCGAATTTTTCATCAGAAAATTGAGCGGCCAACCTTGAGGCCAGGTTAAGCCTAAACCCCATCCAGACTCTCGAAAAGCATCCCGTAAAACTTGGCGCAATCGATAATAATCTTGAGTTTGATCGGTGAGATTAAAGTCACCTGCTACAATTACAGGGTTTGTTTCTTTCTGAAGTCTTTTGACTAAATCGATGATTTCTTCAGAACGTTCACGATAATCATAAAAGGGGATTTTTAAAAAGGGTAAAATCTGTTTAAAGCGAATCCAAGGTGAAATGGTTTGAATATTATAAAGCGTTATTTCTTGTTCGTTAATCCTGGCAATTGCCCGCTGCTGAAATTCCGAATGATCGGCCAAGTGAATGGTTTCAGTCTCCCGGAGAGGAAACTTACTTAAAATTGTTGTTCGAGGTGATGAAAATTGGTAAGGATAAGCCTCTATTAACTGAGGAAAAGCTTCTTCTTCATGGATTTCAGTTACTTCTTGCAAGAAAACGAGATCGGGAGTTCGATTTAAAAGCAGTTCAACTAATGTTTCCGGTGATGTTTTGTTCCAACTGTTGTTTAAACATAAAACTTTGATTGGATTGGAGTTGATTGTACTGGGATTGGGAGAGGCATAGTTTTGATGTAACCAACCGATCAGTAATAAACAAGCCAAACTCGATAATACCGTTAATTTTCGCTGTTTAATAATTCCAAAACTTAACGGAGGTAAGATCAATAAAGGGAACAAAATCCAGGGGATAAAGGTACTCACAAAACCCACCACCCAAAATTCATCCCAAAACAGGAATCTGAGTAGAAAATAAACCAGCAAAAAACTAGCGTAAGTGTAAACAAATCCTTGAGTTAATCGCTGAAATATTCGAGAGAATGACGAATAAACCCGAAAAACAGACATAAAAATTATCTCCGCTCAAATAGATTTAGCGTGGCTTTATCAAATTTGATAGCCAAAACCCTAGATGTAGTGTATGATTGTGAATCCCTGTTGAATTCCAATTCCCCTAATGGCTGTCAATCATCTGATCGAGTGGAACGCAAGCTGCGTTGACGAACAACTCACCCAACTCAATGTTACTCCCCTAGAAGGCTATCGTCCATTTGATTATCTGCTCTATTCTGACACCTTACCCCGACGCAATGATGGCCGAATTAGCGATCGCATTCTCAACCGTTATCAACACCTCTACGAAGGCGGTTGGTGGTGTTCCGGGATTGATATTCTCACCGGAAAAGATGACCTCTGGGGCTGTTTTAAACCGCTTCAACCGCGTATTAATAGCGATCGCAACAAAATTATTAAATATGAACATCCGCCCCAAACTCCCACCGGAATTTTTGCCTTAAGAGTCTCTCAACCCATCTGGGAACGCATCGCTCAACGTTACCATTTAACCTTATTAAAAGAAGATATTCAAAATGATCAAAGTGATTTAGGATTTTGGGACTGGGTAATTAATCATCCTCAAATTCCGCTTTGTATTACCGAGGGGGCGAAAAAAGCCGGGGCGTTATTAACAGCAGGGTATGTCGCCATCGCCCTTCCCGGTATTCACGGAGGTTATCGGGTTCCTAAAGATGACTGGGGGAAACCCATCGGAAAATCTCGTTTAATTCCACAATTACTGAAATTAACAACATCTAACCGAGACATATATATTGTTTTTGATCAAGACAGCAAACCCAACACGATAAAAGCAGTTAACACCGCCATTAAACAAACAGGCTATTTACTGACTCAACAGGGTTGTTCTGTTAAAGTTGTTAGTTGGAATCATCAATGGGGAAAAGGGGTTGATGATTTAATTTTAACCCATTCTCAAGCTGCTTTTGATCAAGCCTATGAAACAGCTATTCCCTTAGAAACTTGGAAAGCATTGTCGTTTAACTGTTTAACCTATCAGGCTAATCTGCAAGTTAATCAACGGTATTTATCGACTGTAGAAATCCCTCAAACGGCTAAACTGATTGGGATCAAATCACCGAAAGGAACAGGTAAAACCCAATTAATAGAACACATTGTTAAACAAGCGAAAAAATCCGGTCAACGAGTCTTAGTGATTAGCCATCGGATTCGTTTAGTTGAAGCATTATGTCAGCGATTTGGGTTAAAATATCTTCAGGGAATCGAAACAAATTCACCTCAAGAAAAAACTCCGGGTTATGGTCTTTGTATTGACTCTTTACATCCCGGTTCTCGTGCGAATTTTCACGCTGAAAGTTGGTCAGATAGCGTTATAATTATTGATGAAGTTGAACAAGTATTATGGCATGGGTTGAATTCTGATACTTGTCGTCATCAACGAGTGGCGATTCTGAAATCCCTCAAAACTCTGATGCAAAATGTTATCGGAGGAAACGGAAAAGTCGTCGTTGCGGATGCAGATCTCAGTGATATTTCGATAGATTATCTTCTCGCGTTAGCCGGAGTACAACAAACACCTTTTATTATTCATAATCAATGGAAACCGCAAATAGAAGACGCTTGGTCAGTTTATAATTATAGTGGAAATACACCCAAACAACTGGTTAAAGATCTAGAACACCATATCGCAGAAGGGGGTAAACCGTTTGTTTGTTTATCCGCCCAAAAATTAGCCAGTCAGTGGGGAACCTGCACCCTAGAAACCTATTTTAAAACCCAATTTCCTGAGAAAAAAATCCTGCGAATTGATTCAGAATCTCTCGCCGATCCGACTCATCCCGCTTATGGTTGTATTCCTCAGATTAACCACATTCTTAAAGATTACGATATTGTATTAGCGTCGCCTTGTATTGAAACGGGGGTCAGTATAGACCTACAAGGACATTTTACCTCAGTTTGGGGCATTGCTCAAGGGATTCAAGCGGAAAATTCTGTGCGTCAAGCGTTAGGACGAATTCGAGACAATCTCCCTCGGTTTTTGTGGTTAGCCACTCATGGGTTTAATCAAGTGGGAAATGGCGCCGTTTCTATGAAAACCTTACTCAGTTGTAACCATCGGTTAACGCGGTTAAATATTCGCCTTTTACAACAATCTGATTTTGAGGCTTTAGATGATTTAGAAATAGGATTTCAAGCGGAATCTTTACTCTGTTGGGCGAAAATGGCGGTACGGTTTAATGCAGGGATGAGTCAATACCGAGAGTCAATTTTAGCCGCATTAGCAGCAGAAGGTCATCGGATTTTTGAGGTGACTTCTGATCGGAAGCTATCCTCAAATTATCAACAAAATATCGAGAATCAAAAATCATCCCGTCCGAGTTTATCGGAGATGATTTCCGCCGTCCGAGATCAAAACTATCAAGCCGAATGTCAGGCGATTTGTCAAGCCCCTGAGTTAAGCGATCGCCAATATCAAGCCCTACAAAAACAGCTCGTAAAAACCACAGAAGAACGCCGATCACAACGCCAATATGAGTTAAAATTACGATATAGAATTCCCGTGACCCGTGATTTGATTGAAAAAGATGATCAAGGATGGTATGATCAACTGAGGATTCATTATTTTCTAACCCTTGGTCGTCCGCATTTAAGTTATCGAGATGCAGCGATCGCCTATCGATTAATCGAACAAGGTCAGGGGAGTATTTTTGTACCCGATTTTAACCGTTCCCAACAGGGGGCGATGATTGGAGTGATGGAATTATTCGGAATTTCTGCTTTAATTCAGAATCCCCAACGAGAATTAAAAAATACCGACAAAGATTTACAGAAAATCGCAGAAATCGCATTACGAGATCGGTTAGCGATTAAATCAATTGTCGGGATTGGACTGGCTCAAAATTCTAGCCCGATTGTGATTATTAGACGATTTCTTGATAAAATAGGGTATAGCTTAGAATGCTTACGATTAGAATCTCATCAGAAAAAACGAATACGAGTCTATCGCATCGTTGAACCCGATGATGGACGATGGGAAGTCTTTCAACAGTGGTTTGCTTGTGAAAATCAATCTCCGGGACAATTCCCCTCACAACTGCAAAACTCGCGAAATGCGATCGCACAGACGGGCCGAGTAGAAGCAGAATTTACACAACTCTGTTTGCAATTTTAGAGTACAAGCCTTTAAAACAGCCTGGAATTTGTAAAGTCTGTGTAAAACTTCAGTAAAACCACTGACAAATCCTGAGAGAAAATGCAATGATGATAAATAGCAATACCGAATACCTCCAAGAGAAGGGAGCATATCTCGGCTAAATTGCTAAATAGATTGATTCGTTTAGGGTCTGTAGGTGTTAGCCTGAAGAGCAAAAATTTCAGATATTTTCTGAAAAAAAAGCTCAAACATTTCTCTCAAAAGGATCATCTAAGTTTCCTGTGGTCAATTCTCCTGTGTTCAATGTTTTCTGTGTGTGATTTGTTTAAAGCTTGAGTTTTCTGTGGTCAATTAAGTCAAAAAAAGTCTCGACTTCGGTTGAGGCTATTTTTTTGATTACAAAGAATTGGTATTAGCTGTTAAAAAGGAGTTTTTGCATATTCTCCGCAGATAAAGGTTTAGAGAAGTAATAACCTTGTCCTAATGGACAGTCTAAATGTTGTAAAGTGTTAAGTTGTTCGGCGGTTTCTATTCCTTCTGCGATCGCTTGAATCTGTAAAGCATTAGCCAGGATAATCATCGTTCTAACAATTTCAAAGCTGTGGGATTCTGAGTTCATATTGCGAACAAAGGAAATATCAATTTTTAGGCTATCCACTGGAAAACGATGCAGATAACTTAAAGATGAATATCCGGTACCAAAATCATCCAAAGATAAGCCAATTCCCCGAGATTTTAGTTTAGAAATACTCTCAGCAACTCCCTCGGGATTTTCGAGCAATGCAGTTTCTGTCATTTCTATTTTCAGAGAGTGTTTTTCTAAACCTGTCTCATTTAAAATCTTTGTGACTTGTTCTATCAGATTAGCTTGAACAAATTGTCGAGCTGAAAGGTTGACACTGAGAACAAAAGGAGGATGATTTTTGCGGTTTTCATTCCACTGATGAACCTGCTGACAAGCATCTCGCATTACCTTCCAATCGATGAATGTAATTAAGCCTGTTTCTTCTGCAATGGGGATAAAATGAGCGGGAGAAATAAGTCCTCGTTCGGGATGATTCCAACGAACTAACGCTTCAAAACCATTAATTTCATTGGTTTTTAGATTGACAATGGGTTGATAATAAACCTGAAATTCATTTCGCTCTAAAGCCCGTTGTAAATCACTTTCTAGTTGTTGAAGTAATTGCACCTCTTCCCGCATTGTTGCATTAAAGATTTCATAGCGTCCTCGACCTAAAGTTTTGGCGCGATACATAGCAATATCAGCATCTCTAATCAGATCATCAACTTGATTGTAACCTATCGAACTTAAAACAATACCAATACTAACATTGGTAAAAATTTCATGTTTATTAATATAAATTGGCTTGATGATTTCTTGACGAATTCGTTGAGCAATATGATAAATCTCATTGAGATCGTGTAAGTTTTCTAACAAAATTGCAAATTCGTCTCCCCCAAATCGAGCCACTGCATCAATACTTCTGACTGATTGTATTAATTTTCGGGCAATAATTCGTAGGAGTTGATCTCCAACTTGATGACCTAAACTATCATTAATGACTTTAAATCTATCTAAATCTAGAAACAAAATAGAAAAATTAAAATCAGGATTAATCCCCTGATAACTATCAGCTTCCTGTAATTTATAAATAAAGCCCTGACGATTGAGCAAACCTGTTAATGAATCGTGAAAAGCTTGATATTGTAGCTTTTCTGTGGCTAGTTTTTGATGAGTAATATCTCTAAAAACCAATACAGATCCTTGAATCTCATTTTGAGAATAAAAAATCGGTGCAACACTATCATCTATAGGAATTTCTCGGCCATTTCTTTGAATTAATAAAATCGGTTCAGATAATGTAAGAGTTTGACCTTCTTCTATTGCTTTTAGAACTAGATGTTGTATAGAATGACGGCTGTTCTCGTGGATCACATTAAAAATATCGGTGATCGATTTTCCCACAGCTTCATCGCATGACCAACCTGTTAGTTCTTCTGCAACAGGATTTATAAAGTTTACCTTGCCCATTTTATCCGTTGCAATTACAGCATCAGCAATGCTATTAATAATAGTAGATAACCATTGAGACTGATCGCGCAACTGCTGTTCTATTTGATGCTTGTAAAGTGCAATTTCAATGGTGGTTTTTAGATCTCGTTCATCAAAGGGTTTAACAAGATAACCAAAAGGTTCAGTCAGTTTAGCCCGACTCAGGGTATCCTCATCGGCATGGGCTGTAATATAAATAACAGGAACATGAAAATGATTCGTAATAATATTTGCCGCTTCTATGCCATCCATTTCACCTGCTAACCGAATATCCATTAATACGAGATCCGGTTTAATTTCGGCAACTTTTTGAATCGCTGATTCTCCTGTATCTGTAATTTCTGGTATTCGATAACCCATATCTTCTAAAGTCGCTTGCAAATCCCGAGCAACCAGTCTTTCATCTTCAACAACTAAAATGATCACTTGTTCGTTCATGTTTTTTTTAACAGAAAATTATTAATCAATTTTTATGCGACCTAATTGGATTTTAAATTCAGTTCCCACCTCTCGATTTATTATTAAATTTCCTTGCAGTTGATCCGTTAAATCTTTCACCACTTGTAGTCCTAAACTTTGGATATTATTAAAATCAATATCCGCAGGTAAGCCTTTACCATTATCACCAATAATCAAGGTTAAATTTTTTTCGGTCTCTAATTTTGCCTGAATCCAAATCATGCCTGCTCTTTTGGGTTCAAAGGCATATTTCAGAGAATTTGACATCAACTCACAAATAATTAATCCGCAAGGGGTTAAGGTATCAAGATCTAAGAAAATATTTTGATCGATATCAATATTCATCTGAATATTAGCCGAACTAATCTGATAAGTTCTCAGGAGATTTTTTGTCAAATCTTTAATATATTCATCGAGCTTGATGCAGCGAAAATCATCAGACTGATAAAGCTTTTCATGGATTAATGCCATCGATTTAACTCGATTTTGGCTCTCGATAAATTTTGCTTTAATCACTGGATCTTGAACAAAACGCGATTGCAACCTCAACAAACTACAAACCACCTGTAGGTTATTTTTGACACGATGATGAATTTCTTTGAGTAGGGTTTCTTTTTGCTTGAGTTTTTCAGCTTGTTTGCGTTCGCTAATATCGCGCCCTACAGACTGATATTCTACGATTTCACCTGCATCATTAAAAATCCCTCGATTAATCCACTGCATCCAGCGTACTTCGTTTTCAACGATGACTCGATGCTCAACCATTCCCACCGGATATTTTAAACTGATTGACTGAAGACATTGATTAATTTTTTCCTGATCTTCTGGCAAAATTACAGGTTGATAGGAATGATAAATTACTTCTTCTAAACTCTTTTCAAAATATCGACAGTAGGCTTTATTCACAAAGGTTATAGTACCATCAGTTTGAAAACGAGCAATCAGTTCAGTTTGATCTTCGATAATCGCCCGATAACGTTGCTTACTTTGTCTTAATGCGACTTCTACCTTCTGACGTTCTATTATTTCCTGTTGTAACTTTAGGTTAGCGGCTTCGAGTTGAGTCGGGCTTTTTAATGCAAGTGCTTGAGGAACAAGGGGAACTAATTCGATCGCTGTGTAAAAAGAAACAACTGCGGTGATTAATTTAATCCAACCCGATAGCCAATAGTCAGGATGCCAAACTGTCCAAATACTGATCAGGTGAGTTGTTCCACAGGAGATAATAAACGCTCCAAATAGGATAAAAATTCTTGGATAGGGTAAATCAACACGTTGACGAACAAAGTAAAATAGAGTCAGAGGAATAGAATAGTAAGAGAGTGCAGTCAAAGCATCAGAAGTCAGATGTAATGTCACCAGGTTAGGCTTCCACAGATAGCAATGTCCGTGAGGGATAAAGGCAACTGGGACGAGAACTGCGAACAAATCAGAAGACATTAATGTTCTCCTATTTTAAGAATCAGAAAACATCACAATGCTTCTATTATAATGAAATGGACATCAATTATTTCAGTGATAGCCTTTAATTCTTCAGTTCTTCAGTTCCCGATAAAAATCGTAATATGCACAGTCGTTTTGCAGGCGAGAAGCTGTTATATTCCCCGGGTCATTTTCAAGAGGTAAAATCATCAATTTATTTAGCATAATCGAGTTTTTTTGCCTATACTTCTTCAGATAGATTTATAGGAATTCTCACCCGTGAGCGTAGGCCAGGGCTGTTTCATTTTCCCAGTGAATTTGTTAGACCCCTCCCCCTCGCCCCCTCCCCTGCCAGGAGAGGGGAAAAGAATTCTTAGTATTAAATCTTTAAAAGGTCTAAACTGCTCCCCATTCCAAATAAAAAACTTTCTTCCTTTTCTCACTAACCCCCACCAACCTCCCTAATCCCCCCTTGATCCCCCCTGAAACAGCCCTGGGGTGAGCGTAGGGGCGGGTTCTGCATCAATCATCTGTCGCAAATATTAAGCGATTTCATGTAAAAAATCAAACAAAAAATGGGATAGGTTAAACTCAAATTGAACTTGAATTCCCTATCCCAAAATTCTGTGATTTCAACGTGAAAAATTCATTAATACTGTGGAACCGAAGGATCAACTTCCAGACTCCAAGCGTTAATTCCACCTTTAAGATTAATCCCTTCAATTCCCGCTTGTTTGAGAATGCCTAACGCTTTTGCCGATCGCCCACCCATTTTACAATGAGCAATTAAACGATGACCGTTGAGCAATTCTTTCACTTTCTCAACACCCACACCCCGCTCGATATCAGGTAATGGTACTAATACCGAACCCGGAATTTGAGCGATTTCATATTCATTAGGGTTGCGGACATCGACGAGTACAAAATCATCCGCCCCACTGTCAAGCAGTTGCTTCAATTCCTGAACCGTCATCTCAGGAAGTTCCATTTGTTTTGCCTCCTCTGCTTTAGCTTGGGGAATACCGCAAAACTGTTCATAGTCGATCAGCTTTTCGATCACAGGCCGAACCGGGTTGGGTCGCAACTTCAACTCCCGGAATGTCATATCGAGAGAGTTGTAGAGCAACAACCGACCACTCAACGTCTGACCTTTACCCAGAATAATTTTAACCGTTTCTGTAGCCTGAATCACTCCAATTAATCCCGGCAAAATTCCCAAAACGCCACCTTCAGCGCAAGACGGTACCATTCCAGGAGGGGGCGGTTCAGGATAGAGATCCCGGTAGTTCGGGCCACCTTCGTAGTTAAACACCGTCGCCTGACCCTCGAACCGGAAAATCGAACCGTAGACGTTGGGTTTATTCAACAATACACAGGCATCATTGACCAAATAACGGGTCGGAAAGTTATCCGTCCCATCAACAACAACATCATAAGGTTCGAGAAGTTCCAGGGCGTTTTCTGAACTCAGGCGGGTGTTGTACAAGTCAACTTGACAAAAGGGGTTAATTTCCAGAATCCGATTTTTCGCCGACTCAATCTTCGGCTTTCCCACCCAAGATGTGCCGTGAATCACTTGACGCTGGAGGTTAGAACTGTCTACGATATCAAAATCGACAATCCCAATCCGTCCAATACCCGCCGCCGCCAGATACAACAGCAGGGGCGAACCCAGTCCACCTGTGCCAATACACAGCACACTGGCAGCTTTCAGGCGTTTCTGCCCCTCTAAGCCGACTTCTGGTAAGATCAGGTGACGCGAATACCGTTCGTATTCTTCTTTGTTGAGCTGGATTTGCTCCAGATTCGGATTTAGCATGATAATTCAAAGAAGGAAAATGACCTTCACTTGCTAGGATATCGTGCATCCCAACAATATAGGGTTAGCCAAAGATTAATATGATAAACCGATTGAGGACGAATTGACTGAGGTGCTTATCATTTCTTCAGGTTGAAATTGCTGATTCTCATCTAAGCACCAATTTTGAATATCGTTGGCTTTTGCCTGTTTGACTGAAACAATGATATAAGAATATTGCGGCCAAGCACAAACCCGATCAAATTCAGAAGGAATTGCTGCGTGATCAGGATGAGAGTGATAAATGCCAATAATGGAGAGATGGCGATCGCGTCCCTGTTTTTGAGCGGCAATGAAGACTTGGGGATCAATAGTGTAGCGTCGTTCTTGCGTGGTGACGGGTTGATCTGCTGTTTCCATCTCCTCAAACAGAGCGGCTGAGTCTGCATCCCAGGCGTTTTCTGTTGGCATGAGTTCAACAACCGTTTTGTTGGAATTGGAGTCAATCTTTCCCAATATTAAGCCACAACACTCACGGGGATAGCATTGTTCAGCATGAGTGCAGATTTGCTCAAGGTGTTGGGTAGAAATTGTTAAGGTCGGCAAGGGTGAGTAGTGATTTTATCAATTAGGGTAACACATCTCCTGTCGGCAGAAAAGTGTCCGGCTCCTCAAAATCGGACAATCTATGGAAAATCGACATTCAGAGCGATCGATCCGTTTCACTTAGCATAAAATTTTTCAATAAAATTGTAAAAAAACATAAAATTTTGAGCGAGTGAAAAAGTTGTGAAATCAACAGGAATTCGGTCACTTCGTATTCAATGATACTGAAACCAGAAAGGATTTTTTCAATGATTAGAGTGAGCGAAAAAATATAGAAATTTAGGGAATCGATCTCAACTCAAATGTTTATGAGTCAGACTCTAAGCTTAAGCGAAACCACCAGTCGTTGGCTACTGGCAAATGGTTATACTCCTGTGAATCTAGACTGTCAGCGTGAAAATGGGGACACTGCATTAATGAAAGCAACCCGACAGAAAGAGTTAACAGTGGTTAAAGAACTGATTGATCGCGGTGTCAATCTAAATTTGAGGAATGATGATGGCAACAATGCCTTATGGTACGCTTGTTTTGGAAATGATTATATTTTGCTCGATTTATTAATCAATTCTGGAATTAATATTAATAATCAAAATGATCACGGTGCAACGGTATTGATGTATGCAGCTTCAGCCGGAAAAGAAGAAATGGTGCAGTTTCTTTTGAGTTATGGTGCCGATACCGACCTGAAAAACATTGATGATTTTAAACCGATTGATTTTGCTAGTACCGTAGAAGTCTTGAGGATACTGAAAAATGCTAAAAACTCAGAAACTCGCCAAGCAGAATCACCCGCCAATGAACCACTGTTATTTAGGAGTTGAAACAACATACAGAGAAACCGTTGGGCTTTATCGCTTTCATCAAATCTGGAAAACACCCCCATTTTATTATGAACCCAAGAAATTTTTAGAAGTCGTTTTTAAGCGACGATCAGCTCCCAGTTTAAAACAGCAATCGATGATTCAGATGAAACACTTAGGTTTCTAAAGAGAGAGAAAGATTGCTAGATGTCTTGACAACGACGGGTAAATCATTAAATCAGGAGAACACAATGACAGCTAAACGTGAAGATCTATATTTCAATCTGATCGATGAATTAATCAGATGTCCAAATGGTCAAGAACCCGAAGTTTTATCCAGCCATGAGGATTTATTAGATGCAGGTTTCATCAAAAGTTTAATGCAAGTTGCCACAATGATGGCCCATGAAAATAATCAGGATGGTGCTAAGTTTTTAATTCACCTTGCTCGCGAACTTTCTAAAGCTTTGGGTTTGTATCCCGAAGTTTCTAATCCTTCTCCAACTGCCACTGAAAGCTAATTATGGGGGAAAAAAATGGTTACTCAGTTAGATGCTAAACAAATCGCTATCGATTTTTTAGGAGATGATTTAGAGCTTCTAGATGAAGAACGAGAATGGCTCAGTGTTATCGATAGCCGTTTAATCAATGAAGGTTGGTATATTGTAGAAGTTGGAGTCGAAGGATTACCCGATAAATGGGTTCTCCAAGTTTATGAAAATGGAGAATGTGACCCCTGCTATACTTTTATCTCTCCCATTTTGCCTTCAGAGATTACAACGGATTTAGAAGAAATTCCCGAAGGAATTGCAATGGCAATTGAATCGGAACGGGCGGGTCGTATCATTGAAAAGGTTCATTAGATGAGTTGGCTTTTGGGCTAATCATTCTATCTCAATTTAGAGTCTCTTTTGATATCTAAATCTTGATCAGTCAGTCTCAAACTCTTGAGTCTGGCTGATTATTTTAATGAGGTTGTTTACTCCAATTCTGTTGGATGACTAATATTCCCCAAAAAATCACCTGGGGAACTTTAATGATTTGGGTATAAATTGAGGGAAATTGTACTTGTAGATAGGTGATTAAAATATCAGCATCGCCTCCCGTTAACACAATTTTACTATCAGGAAACTCTTGACGCCAAGCTTCAACAAAATCTCTGATTCCCGCTAACAACGTGTAAATTATACCACTATGAATCGCTCCCGGTGTTTCTATCGCCCAACGGGGAGGAAGTTGTTGGGGTTTAGCAGTCTGAGGTAACGCCGCAGTTGCCGCTAAAGATGAAAATTGCAACCCTAAACCCGGTAAAATTGCACCCCCAACTAAACAATGATCGCGATCGCATCCCGTAAACGTTAAAGCCGTACCTGCATCAATCACCAATACAGGAAAACCGAGTTTTGTTCCCGCTCCTAATACGGCTAAAGCCCGATCAATTCCGAGGGTTGGATAGAGATTTTTAAGCGGTATTTGTTCTAAGGTAATCACCTCAAGATTCGGGTATTCTTGCCAAATTTTCGTTTGTTCAGGAACCACAGAAGCTAAGAGGATGGGGAGTTGATATGATACTGAATCTAAAATATTCTCTCTATTTTCCTTGAACCTTAAATGTTCTGTGTCCCAAGTTTCTATCATTTCCAAATTCTCAAATTTCGCCCAATGTAGCCGAGAATTGCCAATCATTAGCCCTAACCAAAACGCATTTTTAAAATTAAACATTATTCCTGATGTTTATAATAAATTCATCATAAATCGATATGGCTCGAGCAGTCATTATTCAGCTTTATATTTAGCCTCTTCAACTGACACACCCCATACAATCACTTGATCATCGGCAGATCCGGTTATCTCGTCAACCCGGATCACACAGTTATAAATCTGTCTACAGAGATACATTATTTTGAATCAATTATGCTAGGATCTCTCAAACTTCAAGAGGGATGGGTAAATATTTATGTCTGACCCGCAAGCTCAAGTCTGCCCAGTTTGCAAAGTTAGAATTGTTAAGGCAGCAGGAGGAGATCAAGTCTTGTTTTCTTCAGGGCCTCCCGGAACAAGATCCCGGCTATCCGCAAGAGTTTGTCAGTTCGTGAAACAGAATGGGTGCATTAATCAAGATCCGAACTTGATCGGAGATATTAAAGCGGACGATTACTATAAACCGGAGTTATAAGCGAATCAATTCAAATAATGTTTAGGAGGAGATTGTTTATTGAGAGATAACACGATCTCCTCTAAATAATTTTAAAGTTTATAAGATGTAGTGTTCATGGTTTATAAATTACGAGGGATTGATCCCAATACTTTATAGATAACCCACTTAGAAGTATACTGAATCTTAGCATATCTATTTTGCCACGCTTGAGCAGACCGAATCAAACGAATAGTGAGTGAAAATCTGAGAAAGGAATACCCAAACCCGAATACAACGATAACTTGATCAGATTGTCCGGTGAGTTGTGAGTAATGTCTTAAACATTGCGGAAGATAAAATACAAGAGTCTTAAAATAGAAAGTGAAAAAACAATGTGAGATGGCCGCCAATGACCTCAACCTTAATTAAACCCTTATCCAGTCGTCCGATCAATGCACCAACGGTACATCGGCTCTCTAACGGTCTCACAATTGTCGCAGAACAGTTACCTGTAGAAGCGGTGAACCTCAATGTCTGGCTGAATGTGGGTTCGGCCTATGAACCGGATAATATTAACGGTATGGCTCACTTTCTAGAACATATGGTGTTTAAAGGAACACCGCAATTGCAAATGGGAGAGTTTGAGCGACTGATCGAACAACGGGGTGCTGTCACCAATGCAGCCACAAGCCAAGACTACACCCACTATTACATTACAACAGCTCCTCACGATTTTGCCGAGTTAGCACCGTTGCAGCTCGATGTCGTATTTAATGCCAGTATTCCCGATGATCCCTTTGAACGGGAACGCTTTGTGGTACTCGAAGAAATCCGTCGTTCTGAAGATCACCCCAGTCGTCGTTCTTTCCGGCGTACTATGGAAATGGCCTTTGAGCGACTTCCCTACCGACGTCCGGTTTTAGGGCCATCTGAGATCATCGAACAAGTCACCTGTGATCAGATGCGAGATTTTCATCGCTCTCACTACCAACCCAGTTCGGCAACAGTAGCTGTTGTCGGAAATTTACCTGCGGATAGGTTAATTGAAATTGTTGAAAATTCCATTAACGAAATCAATCCTCAACCCTTAGAGGCGACAACCGTTAAACCTCTGATAGCTCACTTAACCCCAGAAGCGAATTTTCATCAAATCGTCCGCCAGGAAATGATTGATGAGCAGCTTACACAAGCGCGACTGGTGATGATTTGGCGGACTCCGGGATTAAATCAACTTGATGAAACTTATGCCCTCGATATCCTCGCAACAATTTTAGGTCAGGGACGAACTGCTCGTTTAGTTCAAGATTTGCGGGAAAATCGCGGCTTAGTTTCGTCGATCTCCGTCAGTCACATGACTCAATCCCTGCAAGGAGTGTTTTATATTTCGGCTCGGCTTGCAGTGGAAAATTTAGCAGAAGTAGAAACAGCGATCGCTCAACATATCGAACGGATACAAACGGAGTTAATCTCAGAAGCCGAGATTGCTCGAATTCGCACTCAAGTCGCCAATCGTTATATCTTTGGCAATGAGACACCCAGCGATCGCGCCGGATTGTATGGTTATTATCAGTCTGTGGTTGGAGATTTAACAGTCGCTTTCAACTACCCCGCTCGTATTCAAGCCATCAGTGCTGAAGATCTTCAAAACGCCGCTCAACAATACTTATCAGCGACGGCTTATGGAGTGACTATCCTCAAACCCATGACTGCTTAATTGATCATCTTGAGATCATTTCAGTTGCTCGAGACATAGTAGCCCAGTTATTGTAAAAACTGGAGAACAGCTTTTCTCCAGATGCCAATTTTATCTCCCGATAAGAGATCTCAACTTATGACTAGGACAGCTCAATCGCCCTACACCAACGAACAAACAACTGCATGGCTGCGTGGATTATTGACTCTAGCTTGGGCTGATGGACAGTTTGATCAAACAGAACAGGAGAAGATTGTTTCTGTCACCCATGAACTGTTAGGAATTGATACAGATGTATCGACCCTCGAACCCATCTCAGCTCATGAGTTAGCAGCCACTTTAGGAAAAGGAACAAAAACGGCAGATGACTTCTTGAAAACCGCAGTAATGGTTGCTCTCGCCGACGGCGTTTACTCGGTGTGCGAGGACGATCTCTTGCATCAATTTTGTCAGGCTTTGGATCTCAATGATCAGGTTTTGAAGTCTCTACGGCACACTCTAGAGGATCTCGAAGCTGCACAAGCTCAAACGGGCAGTGGGATTCTTAAACCGACGGAAGGACATCAGCTTGATGTTTTACATCCCGTTAAACATTGGCTCGATGACTGGGATGTCAATGATCCGAAAGTGGCTCATTTTATCTGTAAGATGATTCCCCCTCAATGTCCTTTTGAACGAGATGTGACTTTGTTTGGTCGCAAAATTGTTCACATTCCGCCGATGTGCAAGATTAACCCTCTCTATGAACAGCTTGTCGGTTTGCGTTTTCGTGCGCTTTCTTACCTGGCGGATGATTGCAGTGAAGATATCTCGAAGTATATTTAGAATCTCAACCGATGATCATCGATTAGCCAGCTCCAGGAGAATACAATTTCGGAGTACATGAGAATAAGTCCGTTACCAAGACCCGGTTTTCCAGGAGTGACCGGGTTTTTATCTGCCATTCAAAAAATTAAGAAATATATAGCAGGTCGCGCTGGCTTGTTTACAAGGGTCAAGCCTTGAATTTACCACCAAGACACAAAGACACAAAGAAGTTGTAAACATTAACCTGCTCATTGCTATAGCGCTTCGCGCAGCTCATTTGGCGCTCTTGCAATCTTGCATTCATGGAGGAATTTGCTCAGTCTAATAAGGCTTTTCACAAACCAGAAACCCGGTTTCTTGTAGAAACCGGGTTTCTACCCAATCGGTGTACCTCACAGAACTGAAAACTGCTATATAACAATTTTTTTTGTAAATTTAAAATCTGTTAAAGTTCCTGGGACTTTTTGATCTGTTCTTTTAAGATTTCGCAATAATCCCTTGTCATTCTTGAGGAAAATGAATATAATTTTGACTTACAAATTCATTGAGAGTTTATAGAAGTTATAACAAAGCTTCACTCTCAAGTGAGACTGTCTCTCAATCAAGATTTTGGCTTCCCCTTTATCGGTATAGGCTTCTAGGGGAAGCAAGTAGAATGCTTGTTATTAATAAAAATTTGGGTAATTCTGCTTCAAGTTCAAGTTATAGCAATTCTCCCGAATGGTGAGATCCAAAAATTCTAAGCTTTGAGGAATAGGGGTAATTCATGAATTATCCCTACAGGACTTCAGAAAATTCTCATTCAATTAAATAGGATTAAAATCATGTCAGAACAATTTATTAATATGCCAAATAAAACATTAGTATTTGTTGATTCTCAAGTCGAAAACTATCAAAGCTTAATCGAAGAAACCGCTCCCAACGCCGAAGTTATTGTTCTGGACTCCTCTGAAGATGGCATCGAACAAATTACCCAAGCTTTAGCCGGACGTGCAGAAATTGAGAGCATTCAAATTATTTCTCACGGGAACGACGGACAGTTAAATTTGGGCGCAACAGCGTTAACTTCCGAAAATATTAACAGCTACTCTCAACAGTTAAGTCAGTGGGGAAATTCGTTAACAGAAAATGGAGATATCCTACTATTAGGCTGTAATATTGCCGCTTCGGATAGTGGGAAAAATTTCGTACAACAGTTAAGTCAGATAACAGGGGCGGATGTCGCTTCCTCAGAGGATTTAACCGGAAATGCAAACTTAGGCGGAGACTGGGTATTAGAATATGCAACCGGGTTAATTGATGCGCCTATTGCCCTACAAATTGGAGCGATGGAGGCTTATGAGAATGTGTTAGCCGACTTTACAGTTAGCACAGCCGCAGACCTAACGAATGCCCTCAATCAAGCCCGGAATAACTTTCAAGCCGATGAAATTACTCTAACAGGTAGTATTAACGGATTTACTAACTCTTTTGCGATTGATCTTCAAGATAGTGAACCCCTGACAATTATCGGGAATGGTAACACAATTGATGCGGGTAATAACACACAAATTTTCCGCATTGTTAACGGAACAATTGTTCTTTCTGACGTCACCTTGCAAAATGGTCGCGCTATAGGAGGCGATGGAATAACAGGCGGTGGCGGAGGTTTGGGCGCTGGGGGTGCGTTGTATCTCGACGGCGGAAACGTCACGGTTGAAAATGTCACCTTTAACAATAACCAAGCCATTGGCGGAAATTCTCCCAACGGTGCCGGACGGGGCGGCGGTTCGGGAAATGGAGGAAACGGCGGAGGGAGTGGCGGACAGTTAAACGGTGCCTTTGGAACTCCCGGTGTTGGAGGTCAGGGGGGCGATACAAACGGGGGAGGTGATCGAGTTGACGCTCAACCCAAGCAACTTGGGGGAAATGGTGCCTTTGGAACAGGTGGCGGCGGTGGTGGTTTAGTCCGAACCTTCTAACCAGACTGATGCCGGAATTGATGGTGCTTTTCAAGTTACACTCAATCAAGCATTGCCCTATACTCTTGATGTTAAATACAATATTAATCCCGATAGCACTGCAACAGATGGAACAGACTATACCCTTATCGAAAGTATTACGATTGCTGCGGGTGAAACTGTTGCTGAAATTCCAGTTATAGTACAATACGATACCCAGTTTGATCCCGATGAAAGTGTAATTGTTGAGCTTGTTGAAGACGATCCTAAATCTTATGAAATCGGTGTAGCGGATAGCGCAACACTCATTATTAACGACGAAAAACCCGAAGTTAGTATCACAGCCAAAAGTAATCCGAGAGAAGAAAATCAGGTTTCAGGAGCGTTTAATATTGCTTTAAATGAACCCGCACCTACTGGCGGACTGGCCATACAATATACACTTGCAGGACTTGCGACTTCTGGAGATGACTACACAGCTACATTAAATGGTGAGGAAATTCCTTCTGGTTCTCTTATTATTCTCGAAGGACAAAGGACGGCTGAAATTAATATTGAACCCATTGATGATTCTTTAATTGAAGGAGAAGAAACCCTAGAAATTAGTCTGGTTGAATTACCGGACTTAGATTACACCGTTCAAGATGATGCAGCCACAGCAACGCTGTCAATTATTGATAACGAAAAACTCCCCGTTGTTAAACTTGGAACAATTGGCAATCCTTCGGAAGATGGGCAGACTTCGGGAAGTTTTAGTTTCTTTTTATCTGACCCCGATACAGGCGAACCGTTAGAAAATCCACCTATTCAAAGCGACGGAGAAGCGTTAGAATTAGAGGTTTTATATGAAGTTAGCGGAACGGCTAATAACGGAGAAGATTATTCTTCTATTTTAACATCTTCGATTACCATTCCCGCCGGAAAAACCAGTCAAGCCATCCCGGTAGAAACGTTAAATGATTTGATTGATGAAGGGAATGAAACGGTTACAATTACCCTTTCTGATGAAAAGCCAGAGGGTGCAATTTATACGATTGATACCACTCCTGCAACGCTAACTATTACCGATAATGATACCGTTGGAATTAGCATTTCTGAAATTAACGGTGACACGAATGAACGGGGAGGACAAGCGAGTTTTACCGTTAAACTAGATAGCGAACCGGAAGAACCTGTTACGCTGAATTTTACCAGTTCCGATACAACAGAAGGAACACTTTTAACGCCTTCTATTACCTTTAATTCTAGCAACTGGAATCAATTTAAAACCGTTAACGTGACGGGGGTTGATGATAGCGAAAGAGATGGCGATCGCAATTTTACCATTCAAACTAATATTAGCACCGAGGACGTTCAATATAGTGAATTAGACGTTGAAGAAATCACGGTTAAAAATATCGATGATGAAACCGAAAATGTTTTAATTACTCAGTCAAACGGAAGTACAGAAATCAGCGAAGATGGCGTAACAGATAGCTTTGAAGTTGTATTAACAGGTTTTCCCATTGATGACATTGTTGTTAATATTACCCCAGATTCTCAAGTCGATCTCGGGAATGGAATTGGACAACCCATCGCCCTAAATTTTACGCCAGAAAATGCGAGTACGCCGCAAATTGTAACAGTAGAAGCGGTTGATGATGACGCTGTAGAAGGCGAACATCTCAGTAATATTAGCTATATTGCCAACAGCAACGATTATGGGGGGTAAGAATGAGGATAAAGTTCGCAGTGGATCAGGAAATGACTGGACTTTCGGGAACTTAGGAAATGACACCCTCTCCGGTGAACGTGATGATGACTGGATCAACGGCAACCAAGACAACGATCTGATCGATGGTGCCGAGGGCGAGGATGAAGTTTATGGCGGAAAAAATGACGATCAACTGCGGGGAGGCGCTCAAGATGATAGGCTGTTTGGTAATCTCGGAGCCGATTTAATCGAAGGTAACGAGGATAACGATGTCCTCTATGGCAACCAGGATAATGATACAATTTCCGGCAACGCCGATCAAGATACCATCTATGGGGGTGAGGGAAATGATTTACTCGATGGGAACTCCGGGGATGATGTTTTGTTTGGAGACAACGGAGACGATACCCTCGATGGCGGAGAAGGCAATGATCAACTCACAGGCGGAAATGGCAATGATTTGTTAGTCGGGGCAGAAGGTGCGGATACTCTCACAGGTGGGGAAGGGAGCGATCGCTTTGTTCTCGTCGTTGGATATGGTGTTGATCTGATTAATGATTTTGTCGATAGTCAGGATATTATTGTTCTTGATGGGGGTTTAACCTTCGATCAATTAACATTAACCCAGGTTAATAATTCTACAGTGATTGAAGTGAACCGAACCCCTCTAGCTACCCTCAATAATATTGAAATCAGTTTACTGACAGCCGAAGACTTTAGCACTTCTATCTCGTTTGCTTGAGTTTGAGCGAGTAGGGAGAATTCATCAATTACCCCTACTATTCCCCTGCGATGTTTCATATCAAACGATGAATTTTCGAGGAGAGCAGACGGCTTTTAATGTTTATCCACCCGTTAACAAAGTTCTCAAAACTTGATAAATAAAAGTCAAAATCGCAATCCCCACAATCGAGATTAGCAAAATAAACAGCATCAAACCGCCCACTAAAATAATCACAAACAACCGATCAGCTTTTTCTCCCATTTCCGGCGCATTCATGTGGGCTTCTAAGAGATCAACATTTTTAACGTTCGCTTTCCAGGCGACATCAAAAAAATCTCCGAACACAGGGACAGTCCCAACTAGAGTTTCTGTTGCGATATTAGAAGCCATGCGAAGCAGTGTTTCTCTCGGAACACCCAGTTGAAATGCTTGCAAAACAATGTAAGCTGATAACAGACCTCCAGCTATATCTCCACCTCCAGGTATCAGTCCGATAATCGGATCAAGACCAATTCTATAGGTCGTACCCGGAACTCGAATGGCATTGTCGAGGAGATGACTAAATTCGCGCAAATGTTTGACTGTAGACGCTTTAGAGCGATTCTTCATGGAAGGATCAGTAGATTTAGGAGACCGATGCTGATTCATATTTTTGAGAATAATTAGAAAATCGACATTCTTGTGTCAAGTTATGTAACATTAGATTAAAGATTGCCGATCAACTTAACTTCCATCTGAGGTTAGAAGATTGAGTTTCGATCCTGTTCTTAAAATAAAGCATTTAAGGCCGTTATGGAGTGGATAGAAGTTTCTAACAACTGGGTTTTGATTCCCCCCCGACCAAAAGCAATTGTTCACTTTCTGGGGGGAGCATTTGTCGCGACAGCACCACAAATCACTTATCGATGGCTATTAGAGCAAATCGCTCAACAAGGATATGCCGTCATCGCCACCCCTTTTATTAATACCCTCAATCACGGAATTATGGCAAAAAAAGTTCTGTGGACCTTTGAGGATGGCTTAGAGGACTTGTACTCCACTCGGCGTCTGCGTCAGAGGGGTTTACCGATTTATGGATTAGGCCATAGTATGGGGTGTAAACTGCACTTACTGATCGGTTCTTTATTTCCAGTCACCCGCGCAGGGAATATTCTGATCTCTTTTAACAATTATGCGGCGCGTGAGTCGATTCCCCTCGTTGAACAACTTTCATCCATGATGGAGGTCGAATTTACGCCTTCTCCTCAACAAACCAACTGTATGATCAAAGAACGCTATCAAATTCGTCGCAACCTTCTGATCAAATTTACCAAAGATACAATCGACCAAACGTTAATTCTCAATCAGATTTTACAAGGTTGTTTTCCCGGAATGGTTGCACTTCAGCAGTTAGGCGGTGATCATTTAACCCCCATCAATCAAGATATGAGCTGGTCTGTTGGGGAAGTTTTCACACCCTTCGATGCGATCAGTCAATGGATTAAACAAGAAGTTTATCGAGATTTATATCGATTAAAACAAGAAGTTCTCCATTGGCTTGATCCGTTCGCAGCCTAAGAGAAATTGGAATTAATAGTTTTTAACAATCAACAGACAATTTCGGCCATCGCCAGTGGGTTCATAGCTCAAAAAATCAGCAATATCCCGCATCAGCTTCAAACCTCGTCCCCCACCCGCACCTTTATCGATACCACCAGGCATTTGTTGAAGCTTTCCCATCAAATCGAACGGAGGGCCATAATCCCAAATCCGAATTTCAATTTTTTCTTCACAGAGGGCGACTTCGATCTCAACCTTGACATCTGGAGGTTGGTTGCGATGAGCATGACGAACCGCATTCGTAAATCCTTCAGCCAAAGCCAGTTGACAGCGAATCCAGATGGAACTGGGAACCGATGGATGCTGTAATCGACCAAACCATGACAAAATATCGGATAAAGCATCAAGAGTATTAGGAGCCTGAAGCTTGACCTTGCATGGCAGGAGCAACGGTTCTGAACCTTCAAATTCAATCACACTTAGTATGAGAACCTACATCTACGATCAATTTAACACGAGCGATGACTGATGCCACAATCAGTTTAGAGTCCCATCTGTTGGACTATACTCTATTTAAGCGAAGAATTGATTCAAACTCTTGTTGCCGACCCTACTTTATTACCTGAGCGTCCATGTTTAAAATTTTGGTAATTGATGATGACACGGTGATTCGGGAGCTGCTAAGAAGAACTCTTAAAAAGCAGGGTTATGATGTTTCGGTTGCTAGCAATGGTGAGGAAGGGATTCAAAAGGCGCAAGAATTACGCCCTGCTTTGATTATTTGTGATTGGATTATGCCCAGATTAACGGGTATAGAGGTCTGTCGTCATGTCAAACTCAATCCTGAACTCTCCACCACTCAATTCTTTTTACTCACCTCTCTGGGGTCAATTTCTGACCGGGTGAAAGGTCTGGATGCGGGGGCTGATGATTTTATTTCTAAACCCATTGAAATGAACGAGTTGTACGCCCGAGTGAGGGCTGGCTTACGCTTACATCAACTTAGTCAAGATTTACAAACTCAAAAACAACTCCTAGAAGCCGAGTTAGCCGAAGCCGCAGAATATGTACAATCTTTGCTTCCTCTACCGACTTCCACACCCCTCAAAATAGAAGCTAAATTTATTCCTTCCCGTCAACTCGGAGGTGATTGCTTTGATTACCGTTGGCTAGATGCAGATTATTTATCGATTTATTTAATGGATACAGCCGGACATGGTTTGAGGGCGACTTTGCCTTCGATTTCGGTTTTAAATTTATTGCGATCGCGTACACTTCCTAATATAAATTATTATCAGCCCAGTGATGTTTTGAAAGCCCTCAACAGTACCTTTCAAATGTCCTATCAAAATGACAAATACTTCACCATTTGGTATGGCGTGTATAACCGCAAAACCCACAAACTCACCTATGCCAGTGCCGGTCATCCTCCTGCTATTCTGCTTTCGGGTCAACAAGATCAAAACAGTCTACAAGTTAAACGCCTCAAAACCCCTGGAATGCCTGTGGGAATGTTTTTAGAAGCTGAATATAGCGACGACTGTTGCGAGATTAAAAATCCCAGTGATCTGTTTATTTTTAGTGATGGAGTTTATGAAATCCATCAACCCGATGGTTCAATGTGGGGACTTGATGCTTTTATTAATCTTCTGATTGACTGCAATTGCGATCATTCTCTCCCCAATCATCTTGATTCTCTTTTTAATTCGATTAAAGCTTTAAATTCAGGAAATCCTTTTGAAGATGATTTTTCTTTACTTAAAATTCACTTTGAATAGTCATTAAATTCCTATAATTAATACTTAACTGACTGTCCGCAAAGCCTTGAAACTTGTTGATTCAACTGAAAAATATGAGAAGGGAAGAACTCTAGGAATAATGAAAGTATACTCCCCACTTTTCCCAATTATTCACAACTTTTAAGCTGGCTTAAAACTCGGATTAATTGTACAAGTAGAGTCTCCCCATTCCCCTATTCACCCGAATCTAGATCATCCAAGATGAGGTTAAAGATTTAACTGCTTTTTTGAGCAGCATACTTCTCTTCAAACTCTTCGCGATTCTCAAAAATATCGAATACCCGATCCATACTGGTTAGTTCAAATAAGATTTTAATTTGCTCATTAATCGAGCAAACCATCAACTTACTACCAGCAGCTCGAACTGTTTTTAGAGCCAAAACTAAAGCACCTAAACCTGAACTGTCCATAAAGGAGACATCTTTAAAATCTATCAGGATGGTTTTGGCTCCCTTATCCACGAGATTGCTAATCTCTTTACGGAATTCACTTGCTTTCGTTCCGTCTAAAATTCCTTGGGGTTGAAGCACTTGAACATCAGAACTCATAATTTATTAAAAGTGAAGCCTCGACATTGACTCGCCAGTTTCCGCTAGTATAGCCTTGATATGAACTCATCGCCAAATTTTCAATGCAACACCCGTTGTCCAAGGGTTGGCCTCATGGGGTGACGGGCTATTGTTGGCTTTTTTGTAAGGGACTGACTTTAACCCGATACAGAAGTTGACCTCGATATCGATAGCCCGCATAGCGCACTACAACCATTTCCCCGGTTTGAGCGGTTCCTTCTAGAAGCTGGTGCATCTGGGGATTGTAAGCAATCTCTGAACCCACAGAGGCGATCGCTTCAACTCCCCATTGTTGCATAAGCCGTTCAACCGGACGCAACAGAGGCAATAATTTCACCCCCGCCAGTTTAGGGTTCTGTTGAACTTTATAAGCTACTGTCGGCCATTGTAGCAACCAAGCTTCTAAAATGCTTAAACTCTTCCGCTCAAACTCCTCTAACAGCAACTCTCGCTGCTTTTCCATCTCGCTTTGCAAGTGTTGATACTCTTGTTGCAATTCCTTAACCGAAGCCCCAGCATCTTGAGATCTCACCGACTCCGGCGCAAAAGTTGCCAACAATTCAACTAAAGAAATATTTAGTCCTTGACTGATTTTTAGCAAAATCTCCACTCGCATTTGTCGGGCCAGTCCCCGTCGCAGTCGGATAATTTGCCACTGAGAAACCCCCGCTTTTTGACTCAATTCCTTGACAGTAGAAAGCCCCGCCTCTTCCATTAAGCGGTGCAAGTCGGAGCTATAGTCAGGTGATGAAAATGGATTCATTCCCGGATCAATACTATTTCACGTTTGCAGTGGCTTTGGTTGTCGCACTGCTGCTACCATTGGTAACACTACTGTCGCTTCCTTGCAAGTGGGCTTCGAGGAACCACAAGCGCATATCAACGGTCCGTGAGATTTCGGTGTATAAATCCGCAGTATCCGCATCTCCTAAGCCACCCGTTTGATCAATCGCCTCACGAACGTGTTTGGCGTACATCGCAAAGCGATCGGCTAAAGCGGTTACATGATCTTGACCCTCCTGGATATCAAAGGGATATTCTGGCAAAATAGAATCAGTGGCCGCGACCCGAGCAGTCCCCATCGCAAACCCTCCCAAGGCAGTGATCCGTTCCGCAACCAGATCAACATATCCTTCAAGTTCACCCGCCATTTCATCAAACAGTAAGTGTAGAGAATAGAAGTTCATTCCCTTAACGTTCCAGTGGGCTTGTTTGACTTGGGTTTTTAGGTCTAAAGTCGTTGCTAATGTTGCATTCAGAATTGCTGCGATTTCTTGACGAGTTTCTGCGGAAAAATCAATCCGAGAGGGATAAAGACGGGTTTTTAGGTTATTGTTACTCATGGATTTATACTCCTTTTAGGTTGATTGGTTTGAGAATTCAGCAGCTTAATAAATCATTACAAACTATGACCGGATTTTACCCTGTTTTGGTACTTGATTAATCTATCTCAAGCCAGATGCTTTCTGAGGACAGATTGGGGTGCTTTACGCACTTTACAACGAATGGTTTCATAGCCGAGATTGGTACAGGCTTCAAAACGATGACAGCCTGAAAAACCATAGTATTGGCCGTCTACTTCTAACACTTCAATGGGTTCTTGCAAGCCGATTTCTCGAATAGACTCCATTAAAGCTGCGACTTTGGCCGCATCCGTCGCCCGAGGCAGTGGACGCCGAATCTGCTTCAGGGGAATGTCCTGAACTTGCACGATATTTTCTCCTTAATTTTCTCTCTTCTTAAATCATACTCATAACGACTTCGTTTTAACAACTAAAGTCAAGAAACGCTGACATGACTTTTTGGGGTAAGCCCGATTGTCAGAGGCTGATCTTTCCGGATAGCTGTTCAATCGAGTGTAGTATCCCTTGTTCTGTGAAACAGGGAACTATAAATTAAGTCACAGATGTACTCATCGGACAAGCAATCAACAATCACCAGACATTGGACTGTATGACAACGGATAAAAAAGCACAAAGAATAGCAGTATTTGACAGTGGTGTGGGAGGGTTAACGGTTTTAAGAGAGTTATACCGACAACTCCCGAATGAATCGATTCTATATTTTGGAGATACCGCTCGATTACCCTACGGTACTCGAACTCAGAGCGAGATTTTACAGTTTGTTCGTGAAATCATCCTGTGGGCGATGGATCAGGATGTCAAAATGATCGTCATGGCTTGTAATACCAGTTCAGCCCTCGCCCTGGAAACTGTACAATCAGAATTCAAGGTGCCGATTCTGGGAGTCATATTGCCGGGAGCAAAAGCCGCAGTCCGCAAAGGCCAGCGTATTGGGGTGATTGCAACTCCCGCTACAGTCACGAGTAATGCTTATCGCCAAGCCATTGAGGAAATGAATAGTCAAGTTCAAGTCTGGCAGGTGAGTTGTCCTGAGTTTGTCCCATTAATTGAGGAGAATCGTATTCACGATCCCTATACTTATGAGGTGGCACGGGAGTATTTAGCCCCTTTATTGGATCAACACATCGATACCTTGATTTACGGGTGTACTCACTATCCTCATTTAGCCCCTGTTGTGCGATCAATCCTCCCGGCGACAGTGCGGATCGTTGATCCAGCCGTCCATTTAGTCAAAGCCATGACTCAGGAGTTAGAATTGTTGGGACTGCGAAATCCCTATCCCCCCAAACCCACACGCTTTTGTGTCAGTGGTTGTCCCCAACAATTTGCGAGTTTATCTGTGCAGTGGTTAGGGTTTACTCCGACTGTAGAAGCAACGGAATTAGGGGCGATCGAGACATCCGAAACAACCCATCTTTCACTCAAAGAGGGTAGAAGGGGGAGTTAACTTCAACAAGAAAAAACACCTTGACACAGAGACACCAAGAGAAAAATCTTCGTGACTTTGTGCCAAGGTGTTGATTTTCACAAGCCAAAAAATGTCCTTTATATAGAATAATCCCACCCCCCTGTGGGAGTGGGACTATCTCAAATCCGACTAAACACGACAACCTGTGAATTATTTTCCCTTGACACCTGATTTCCACTATGGTAGAGTTTTCAAGCTGCGTTTGGGGCGTTATCCAGTTGCCGAACATTAGCACTCTGTTAGGATCTCGAAATTTTGGCTGTGCGTTTGGCAAGCATCAATAACAAATAAACTGTTAAAACGTAACCTGCGGCCAGAACGGGAATCATCAGTGGAGTTTCTTGGTACATCATAGCGGGTATAGCCAAACAGATAATAGGAGGAGCAAAGGCAAGAGTTTAATACCAGCTACATAGGGCTAGCATACAGAGCTAAGATCTAGCTGCGATCACTTACTTAAGCACTCTCTGGGAACTTCACGTCCCAGAAAACATTGTCAGGACTTTACTTCAATTACAGACCCCCTAACTGAGATATCAGGCTGTACTGAGCAACCTAAATCTCAGGGATCGTCTACTTACATACTGGGGTAGCCTGTTAACTCTGATGAGCTTTGAACTATTTATCAAGTTTCAGCAGAGATCCATTTGCCTACGGATTAACACTGCAACGACAGATACCTAATACTCCGTCGCCAGATCCATAGCCCTGAATGTGTAGAATTGTTTAAACTCTTACTTACTAAAATAACATAAAACTCGCGATTGTGAGAGACTTTAGGGGAAGTTCCTTAATAATTTGATAGACTTCGACCGAGGGGTGGGAGCAAGAGAATTTTCGCTGAGGATGTCCGCCCTGAAAACCCCACTGCTTAACCTTCAGCAATTGGTCAGATTTCCAGGTTGAGTTGAGTTTGATATCCATTTCCCAGAGGGTTAGCTTAAAATACAACTATAATATGTAAAATTTTGTTAAACCCAATTGCCTGAGTCGGCTGATCCATGACCTCTAGCACTCTTTTATTTTCTCCGGTTGAAGCAGACCTGCAACTGTTGACAGACAACTTGAAACAGTTAGTCGGCGCTCGTCACCCCATTCTATATGCAGCAGCAGAGCATCTTTTCAGTATTCACGGGAAACGGGTGCGACCTGCTATCGTTTTGCTCATTTCGCGAACCACCATGCCCAATCAGGACATTACGCCTAAGCATCGGCGACTCGCAGAAATTACCGAAATGATTCATACAGCCAGTTTAGTCCATGATGATGTTGTCGATGAGTCGGATCTCCGGCGAGGAGCGCCCACTGTCCACAGTCTCTTTAACAACCGCATCGCAGTCTTAGCAGGAGACTTTCTGTTTGCCCAATCTTCTTGGTATCTGGCCAACCTGGATAATTTGGAAGTCGTCAAACTGCTATCCAAAGTGATTATGGATCTCGCTGAAGGCGAAATTCAGCAGGGACTGAATCGATTTGATACCGGAATGTCGATTAATGCTTATCTGGAAAAAAGTTACTACAAAACAGCTTCTTTGGTTGCCAATAGTTCCAAAGCGGCAGGTTTATTGAGTGGCGTTTCTGCCGAATTAGCGGAAGATTTGTACAGTTATGGACGCAATCTAGGCTTGGCTTTTCAAATTGTTGATGATATTTTGGATTTCACAGGTTCAACCGAATCTCTCGGAAAACCGGCTGGTTCTGATCTGCAAAGTGGGAATTTAAATGCTCCGACTTTGTACGCTCTAGAAGAAAAACCATACTTAGAAACCTTAATTGAACGGGAGTTTGCACAAGAAGGAGATTTAGAACAAGCCCTCGCCCTAATTCAAGAAAGTTCTGCAATTAAGCGATCGCGAGAACTCGCAGCCCATCATGCTAAACTGGCTGTCGAACATATTTCTAAATTTCCCGATTGTGATTCTCGAAAAGCTCTAATTGAATTAGCTGATTGGAATCTTAATCGATTGTATTAGTCAGAAAATTGGGTCCAAACCAATCGAGAATATTAGCCCTTGAACCCTTAGAAGTGAGACTCATTCAACAGGGATTTAAGCCAGGTTTAAGGTCGAACTTCTTCGGTTGTATCTGAGCTGAAATCTAGACAATCAATGAGCAAATGTTGGTGTTAGATGTCTGTCGTTAGTCCCTAAAAGTGATGACTTCATTTAATAGCGGCAGACACTAACCTGTATGGGAATTAAGCGAAATTGGGAGGAATATTTCGACGAGGAATATTTCGAGGCTGAACCGTCGCCCGATATCGCTCCAAATAAACCCGAATTAAATCTTGAACCTCGCTACGCTTAACTTCTGTTCCGCTTTCCAAATGACCCGGAACTTCAAAGAAAATAATACTATCGAGGGCTTGCAGGGCCACCATTTGAAACAGAATATGAGTAACGGGTAGAGGAGTGGCTTGTACATAAGTCGGGACTGTAACCGGAGAACGATTTGAGGCATCTAGAAGAGTCGGGTAGGCATAAATCACCCGCTTTTGTAGATCAGGTTGATCCAGATGACTCAAAGTTGTGAGTACCCAACTTTCATCCGAGGCTTGCAAGATGTAGTAACAATCATGCTGCAATTGTTCAGCCAGAATTTTCAACGCAGGAGCGATCGCTTGGACGACCCCAGGAGTTGTACCATCTTGAGGTGCATTATCAATTAAAGATTGAATTTGTTGATCTAAATCCATTATTTTGCTGAAAAATCAAAGGTCAGAGGGAAAAACTTAGCGGATCACTGATAATTCATTGTGACAGATGACCTAATTTAACCTGGAGATCCATCACAGTAAACTGGTGATAGTCTCCGGAATTCTCTTGGTTTCGCTCGAAAGGGAATGTTAGGGTCACTGTTACTAAGTATTCAAAATATGGGGGAAATCTGCCAGAGCGAGACTATATATCAACGGCTGTTAAGCGAACTCCAACAGTCCACCCGTGCCTCTGAGCAGAATTGCCGGGATGTTGCCCAACGTTTAACCGAAGAAGCCCTTCGCATCTGTACAGAAAGCAGACGCATTCAGGCTTCTGGCGAAGTCGAAACCTGGGCGATGACATTAGCTCAACATCGCCTTCAGCAATGTCTGCATTATTACAGGCTCGGGTCAAAACAGGCACCTGTGGAACTGCACAGTACCTTAAGTGCAATTGTCTACCGCTATATAACACCTCCGCAAGTCCAATCCAGTTATCAAGCCCGACTGGAGTTGATCAGGGATTTCTTGCAGGCCTTCTACCTGGAAACCTTAAGTGCTTTTCGCAAAGAGGCTCAGTTAGCTGCAACCTATCGTCCTCAGACCATATTGGAACTCGGGGAATATTTAGCCTTCACAGAACGCTATGGGAAAAGACGAATTCCGTTAGCTCGGGGTCGTAGTCAACAGCTTATTATTTTACGCGCCCAGACCTTTTCTCAGCAACAGCCGAAAGAAACCTTTGTCGATTTGGATCAAGCCGCCGAAGGATCATCTCAAGAATCTGATCAGACTTGGAATGATTCAGCAATGCAACAAGTGCGAAATGCAATGGCCTCCGAATCGACAGAACCCGAGTTAGACTCTTTACGCCAAACGGTGGTTGAAGAGTTAATGGCTTACCTCGAAGAACACGAGCAACAAGATTGTGCCGATTATTTTGCGTTGCGATTGCAAGATTTACCGACTCGGGAAATCGAAGAAATCTTGGGATTAACACCGCGCCAGCGAGACTATTTACAGCAACGATTCAAATATCATTTGCTGCGGTTTGCCTTCGGACATCGCTGGGAACTGGTGCATCAATGGTTAGAAGCGGATTTGGAAAAAGACTTGGGATTAACCCCCCAACAATGGCAGCTTTTTCAAGACCAACTGAGTCGAGATCAAGCGGATCTGCTAAGGTTAAAACAGCAGGGTTTATCCGATCACGAAATTTCCCAAACCCTTAACAGTAAGGTCACTCAAATCCAAAAACGGTGGTTTAAAGTATTAGAGTTGTCTTGGGAAATCAGAAATCATTCAGTATCCGGAGCAGGGGCATCTAGCGATGAATAACGAAACATACCGAGATGATCCATCATTCGAGTGCCACTTTTTTGACTGGCTCATGGAAAAGTCACAGATTACTCCGCCGTGCGACGACGGAGACGGCACGGAGCGTTGGTCAGTCAAAAATCCTTCTTCAATGAAGAACGAATCAAACTACACTCCGAATGTTGATGATCAATCCAGGGTGGAGCAAGGAGAGTGGGAAGAACTCGACCCATTAGACTCAGAAGATATCGATGACTCCGACTACCCAAGTCAACTTTTTACATTGGGAGAGATACCAACCGTGAAAAACAGGTTTGAAACGGTCTTGAAAAATCGGTTAAAAGCCGAGATGGAACGAAACCCACCATTATTTCCTTGGGAAACAAAAGCATCTGATTTCGCTTGTTATCCAGACGTAATCGAAGAACGAAGAGTTCCCTGGATGGCTCATAAGCAAAATCTACGTTGGTCTGTTCCGATTCCTGATCCTGTTTTTGCTCAACTGCTGAGTCCCTGTCAAGAGGCGATTCAGTCTTCTTTACGAGAGGGCGCAAAATTAGTTCAAGTCGTAGAAACTCTATTTCCTGGACAATCTGAACCCCTCAATGAGTTAACCCATCGTCTGATGCTGGGTTGGGCTAGGGGACAAAATCCTCTCGATCTTGCACTGCCAGAATACGAAACGGCTAACCCGGAACAGCAAATGTTGATGGCGCTTTTAGCCGCACGAGAGATTATTCAGGCTCTCACCTTAACCTGTAATCTTAATCAACCTGCCATTAAACAACAATGGCTGACCAGTCTGGGCGTACTCACCCTAGAGGCTGAATATACTCAACAAGACGGCCAGAGCGCCTCTTTGAAGGTGATGGGTCATTTGCCCGATGGTGGACATTTGTGGCTCATGGGAGCGGACGCACAAGCCACTGCCCAACGTTGTGATCGCGGCTATATCAAACTGGAGTTGGTTGATCCTCATCTTGATCAAACCTATCAACTCAATGTGATTCTAAACGACCAGGATCAGCATCCCCTCAGTTTTGCGATTGGTCTACAGTCGCCCCGATAACATCACATCTACTGTGCCTCTCAATCGAAGTTGCTGATGTGGCTTGCTCGTCGGAGATCAGGTAAAGTGTTCATAGCACTTGCATATCTTTCTACCGACTGAGCCATGACTCCCAGAATTCCTCTATTGACTCAACTGTGGCATCGGATCGAAGCAATGCCGAAGCCGGAAGCCGAAGATTCCATCAGCCTGCGAGTCTTAGTTCAGTTGCTTGTGATTGTTGGAATTGTCGCCACTGATGTCGCAATTGCAGAACCCCTCAACCTCTGGGCAATTCCTGTCAGTATAGTGGGAGCAACCTGGAGTTATTTTCGCCGTAGCTATCGTAATGTGCCTGTTAAATTTTGTATTGCTATCGGAATGCTTGTGGCACTGGCTGCATTCTTTGGGCGATTGGTTGGGGAACTTAATGATACTCGCCTCGTACTGGCTCAACTTCTGATTCATCTGCAAATTCTGCACAGTTTTGATGTACCCCGCCGCAAAGATTTAGGCTATTCAATGGTAATTGGGTTAATCTTGCTTGGTGTCGCTGCAACCCTCAGTCAAACCCTCACTTTTGCACCTGTTATTCTACTCTTTTTGGCGATCGCATTACCCACTTTAATTTTTGATTATCGCTCCCGATTGGGCTTAACTCAACTCAATTTAAACCCTACCGATAAATCTAAACCCTCTCAACTTTTTTCTACATTAAATGTTCGCTTTTTAGCTTTAAGTTTCCTGAGTGTAGTTGTCTTAGGATTAGCAATTTTTGCCCTCTTACCTCGTTTTCCTAGTTATCAACTCCGGTCTTTTCCGGTTAGTTCTCCGATTGATTTACCTCAAGGGCAATTTGACGGGACTCAAGTCTTTAATCCGGGTTATGTTTCCCAAAATGATCAAGAGAATAACTCTGAAGGGGGCAGTAGTGGTCGTAGTCCCCGTCAAGGTGCAGGTCAACTTGATTCCAATTTTTATTATGGTTTTGATACGCAAATTAACCAAAATCTTCGCGGTCAATTAACGCCTAAAGTCGTGATGCGGGTGCGATCGCAAGCGAGAGGGTTTTGGCGTGTCGTTGCCTTTGATCAATACACGGGTCAAGGCTGGGAAATTTCCCGCAATGATCAAGATGAAATGTTCATGCTGAACCGCCCATCTTGGTCTTATCAATTTTTGCTTTATCCTCAAATTACCCTCAGTGAGACGAGAGAAATTGTTCAAAGTTATACAATTATTTCTCAACTTCCAAACTTACTCCCGGCTATGCCTTGGGCGAAAGAAGTCTATTTCCCGACCCAAGAATTAGCCGTTGATGCGGAACGAAATTTGCGATCGCCTTTAGATTTACGAGAAGGAATGACTTATACTGTTATTTCTCAAGTGCCTTTTCGTAATCGTTCTTTGCTGGGAGAAGCTACTAATAAATATCCTCAACAAATCAAAGATTATTATCTGGAAGTTCCGCAAGAAATTAGAGAAAAAGTTCGCCAAAAAACGGAGGAAATTCTAAAGAACGTTAATCGAGTTGCTCAAAACCCAAAGCCTCTTGATACGCCCTATGAAAAAGCACTCTATCTCGCTCAATACCTCAAACAAAATCCCGTTTATCGTCTGCAAGAAGCACCGCCTTTTTTACGAGAAGATGAAGATTTAGTCGAGGCGTTTTTGTTTGGCTATAAAGACAGTCCACCGGGCGAAAAAGTAACAGGCGGTTATCCCGATCATTTTGCTACTGTGTTAACAATAATGCTGCGTTCTATTGGCATTCCAGCCCGATTAGTTGCGGGATTTGATGCGGGAGAATTTAACCCCTTTACAGGCTTATATGTGGTTCGGAATACCGATGCTCATGCGATGACTGAAGTTTATTTTCCTGAGTATGGTTGGTTTGCTTTTAACCCCATTCCGGGTATGGAATTAATTCCGCCTTCCATTGAAGAAAATCAAACTTTTAGTGCGTTACGGGCATTTTGGGAATGGGTAGCGGGTTGGTTGCCTTCTCCAGTGACGAGTATTTTGCAAACGATTTTTGGTACAATATTTCTGTGGGTAGCTCGTAGTATTCGTTGGTTTTTAACGCTTTTTGCTCAAGGATGGCTGGGTTTATTTACAGGGTTATTGGTTGCGCTGATAGCAGGTTTTCTCGGTTGGTTGGGATTTGATCGTTGGCAAGTTTGGCGTTATCATCGGTGGTTATCTAAACTGCCTCCTGAAGAAAGTTTGTATCAACAAATGCTGAAGCTATTGGCAACGAAAGGATACCCCAAATCTTCTGCACAAACTCCGCTAGAATATGCTCATTCTTTAAGATCCCATCACTCAATTGATGAGGTTGAAGTGATTGAAGAGGTTTCACAGACTTATGTACAGTGGCGCTATGGAGGTCTATCGACGAATTTAAACCAAATGAAAGCCTTGATTAAAAACTTAAAGAACGCTCATCTAAAACCCTTAAAAAGTAAACATTTTAGCCCCAAATTTTTTAGTAAAAAATAATTTTATATTCAAACAGGGTGAGGAGAATAACTCAATGAAACGAATTCTAATTTTAACGGGATTGGTTTTAAGTTGCTGGTTGGCTACACCCGCAAACACAGCGCCGTTTAATCGATTTAGTAAAGTTGAATATGATCAAATTCGTCATGGAATGACCTATGAAGAAGTCAAAGCGATTATGGGAGGAGAAACCGGAGAACGGGATCGCGGTTTTCGGGCTGATTCTGATCAAGAAGGTTCTCCAACCATGTATCATTGGATTAATCCAGATGGTTCATCGATTACCGTTGTATTTAGTGCTGAAAACAAAGTCATCAACCTGGGTTCTTACAACTTGATGCCTCCCCTTCATAATAATTTATCGAGAACCGAAGATAATCGACTGCAAAATTTATCACAGAGTCCGATTACGATTGATTATTACAATAAACTCAAAATCGGCATGAGCTATGAGGAAGTCAAAACCGTCATGGGTTCCGAGGGAAAATCGGATCAAGACTTATATAACTCTAGTCCGAATCCCTCACAAACTCGGTATCATTGGCTAAACCCTAACAACTCTGGTATTGTTGTTACTTTTGATGGCAATAATCGAGTTCGTTCAATTGTGACTCGTAATTTAGATGAATATACGATGGGGGGAAATCCGATACCGTCCCGCACTCCCGAAGGGCCAACACTAGCCACACGTCAACAGTATTACCAATTGCAAATGGGAATGACCATAGAGCAAGTGAAAACGGTCATGGGAACAGAGGGAAAACTTAATCCAAATTTTAACCCGGATGGAGACGAAAATTTTAAAACGTCCTATGAATGGATGAATCCTGATGGAACCGGAATCAAGGTGGTTTTCAATACCGAAGATAAAGTCACAAAAATTTACGGTTTAGGTTTAGGTGTCGGATTGAGATATTAGTCACAAGTCGAACCTCAAAAAAACGGTTTTTTATCGGACAGCAACCCCAACAGGTGTTCATGGTGTCAAGAGTGCGGTATATTACCATAGCAGTAGAGTAATGACTGCATGAAGGTGACTGCAATCACCTGGAATAGATCCATTGCCAATCGGCGTGGAGTTTGTCACGAGATACTTGTCAATGCTGTTTAGATCAGTTGGGAGAAAAGTCTCAATGAAACGATTCGGTCGTTTGTTAGTCCTAGTGGGTTTATTAATAAGTTGTCTGGGATGGGTTGGACAGGAGAATGCTTATGCTGCAAACTTGAGTCTGACTCAGCTACCTATTGTGTCCCCAATTTTGGCAGTTGAAGAACGAAGAAATCGGGCTGACGAAAAGTTAGGCGAATTTGGAGAGAAGATCGATCTCAACAATGGTTCGATTCGACAATTTAGACAATTCCGGGGGATGTATCCCACTCTCGCCAAAATGATTATCGATCAAGCTCCGTTTGATTCGGTTGAGGATGTCCTGAATATGGAGGGATTAACAGAGCGTCAAAAGCAAATCCTGGAAAGTTATTTAGATGAATTTACAGTCACTCCAGTGACTTCTGTTCTACAGGAAGGAGATTTCCGCTTAAACACCGGAACCTACGACTAGACAAACTGAAATTTCAGATTCAGGTGTCCGGTCTGATCGCTCGATTGTTATGATTGATTGCAATTCGTTCGCGAAACGTGCGGTTAGACAATATCCGCTCATAGTTACAATCTCTCGTCAAAACCGATCTCTTACCGTGACCCTGAATTTGAATCCATGACCCATTTTGACCCCTTACCTGCTGCCAACATACCCGACTATTTTGATGTGTTGGTTATTGGAGCAGGAGCCGCAGGTTTATATGCTGCCTTGTGTTTACCGACCCATTTCAAGGTGGGTTTGGTGAATAAAGACATCCTTTCCCTTTCTGCTAGTGATTGGGCGCAGGGAGGAATCGCCGCCGCCATTTCTTCTGATGATTCTCCTGACCTTCATTTAGAGGATACCTTGAAAGCAGGAGCAGGTCTGTGTGAACGGTCGGCGGTTGAATTTTTGGTTTCTCAAGCCCCCGAATGTATTCATCGCTTGGTAGACATGGGCGTTGTGTTTGATCGACACCAACAGAATTTAGCTTTGACCCTGGAAGCAGCCCATTCTCGTCATCGTGTGCTTCATGCCGCCGATACAACAGGTCGAGCGGTTGTCAGTATTTTAGGGGCTAAAGTTCTCGAACGCCCAAATATTCAGCTTGTTTGTCCGGCTTTTGCCTTAAAGTTGTGGCTAAATCCCCAAACGCAACATTGTCAAGGGATTAGTGTCATCTATGATAACCAAGTGCGGTGGATACGAGCATCAGCAGTGGTTTTAGCAACGGGCGGCGGTGGACAAGTTTTTTCTCAAACCACCAATCCCAGTGTGAGTACGGGTGATGGAGTGGCGATGGCTTGGCGCTCAGGTGCGTTACTGCGGGATTTAGAGTTTTTTCAGTTTCATCCGACTGCTTTAAAAATATCAGGTGCGCCTCGATTTCTAATTAGTGAAGCGGTTCGCGGAGAAGGCGCTCATTTAATCGATGATCAAGGAAAACGGTTTGCTTTTGATTATCACCCAGACGGAGAACTCGCCCCCAGAGATATTGTCAGTCGAGCGATTTTTAATCACTTAAAGAAAATGCGCTCAATTCCTGGGGCGCAAAGTGAAAATGTTTGGTTAGATTTACGTCCGATTCCTCCCGAAAAAATCCGTTCTCGATTTCCAAATATTATTCAAGTTTGTCAACAGTGGGGAATTAATCTGTTTGATGAACCGATTCCGGTTTCTCCTGCGGCTCATTATTGGATGGGAGGAATTGTCACAGATTTGAACAATCAAACTTCAATTCCGGGTTTGTATGCAGTGGGTGAAACGGCTAGCACGGGTGTACATGGGGCTAATCGGTTGGCGAGTAATTCTCTGTTAGAATGTTTGGTTTATGGCGCTCAAATGGCTCAACTGAATGGCGATCGCTCAACAGCTTTTGATTTACTCGTTCCTGAAGAAAACCTGGAATTTTCCACTCCTTTAAACTGGCTGGAAGACTATGATCAAATTAAAAGTATTAGAATACAGTTACCGGATTTAGTCTGGCAAAGTGCAGGAATCTGCCGAGATCAACAAATGTTAGATGAAGCGATTACTCAAGTTGAAGCTTGGCGTCATCTTTTCCTCAACTTAAGCGTGAGCAAAGCGTTATTAACTCTTGAACCTGGACAAATAATCAAGTTTGAAAAGACAACAATTGATCCGATTCATTTGAGAATTTGGGGAGAAACTTGTAACTTGCTTGATATTGGATATTTGATTCTCAGAAGTGCTGCTTTCCGAAAAGAAAGTCGAGGGGGTCATTATCGTCAAGATTATCCGCAAATTGATTCAAGCTGGCAAGCTCATACTTTAGTCCAGCAAAATCAAACCTGGAAATCTCCAACGAGTTGTTAACAAATACTAAAAATTATCAATCATTCAGTTAAGCCGCTCAAGTTGATCACAATCACTTAGAATGTAGTTATAGAGGTTGATCAAACCCCTCAAAAATGTCGGTTTTTGATGCCGATTATCGTTTTCGGTAATGTTATACTGTTGGGCATTTAGCGGCTTGGCTATTTTGTACCGGTTAAATGCTGCCAAATTGAAATAGATAGACTCTCAAACATGAAGACACAAACTATCAATAGTGACGAACTTTTAGCCCGCTATGCGTCAGGAGAACGGAATTTTCGCGATGCTGACTTATTTCGAGCTGAACTCAGTAACGCTAACCTCAGTGGTTCTAGCTTATTCCGTGCTAACTTATTTCGTGCTAACTTATTTCGCGCCAACTTGTTAGGCGTGAGTCTGTTTAACGCCAATTTGATCGGAGCGAATTTGTATTGCGCGAACCTCAGTGGCGCGAACCTCAGCGGCGCTAACCTCACAAGAGCGGATCTGACGGGCGCTGACTTGAGTGGTGCTGACTTGCATGGTGCTGACTTAAGTGGTGCAATTTTAACAGGTGCGAATTTGAGTTATGCTGATTTGAGTCAATCGACGCTTTTAAAGGCGGAACTTGTTAACGCGACTCTCGCTCATGCCAATCTCAAAGGCGCAAATCTTAAAGGAACAAATTTAATGGGCGCTATCGTGCATGATGCGGTTTTTATCAAAGCAATGGGTTTAGCATTTGATGTGGCGAGTTCGCTCAAACAGCAGGGTGCTATTTTAGAAGAGGCAAATAGCAAGAGTCGGGTAAACGCTGCGATTTACTAATGTTAGCAGGTTTAATCGTTTCCCCCATTGATGTTTTATCTCATGTCCGATTAATTAATGACTTCAAGCGTAGGGGCGGGTTCAGCCCAGCTCTCTGTCTGATGGTTCAAGAATTTAAATAAACCCGCCCTACTACCCCGATAACAGAATTAATCAACCGGACATAGTATGAAATAATCAGGGGGAATGTGAAACCTCTAGAGTGAGTTTTCTGAGTAAGTTTGAATTATCATTTTTAAAACATATGGCATCTAAGCAAAACTCTAATTCAGCTCAAAATTCCTCAAAAAATCGCGTTATTTATTCAGAATTTGGTCAGAATACTGATTCTGCTGCTCTTGAAAGGGCTAAACCGGATTTACCCCCAGCTCAACAAAATTTGAAGATTGAAGCGTCTCGCAAAGGACGAAAAGGAAAAACCGTAACGGTGATTTCTGGGTTTCAAACCTCTAATGAAACCTTAGAGAAATTAGTCAAACAGCTTAAAACTCACTGCGGTTCAGGGGGAACGCTTAAAGAGGATACGATTGAAATTCAAGGTGATCACGCTCAAAAGTTACTCGAGATGCTCACAAAGTTGGGATACAAAGCTAAAATAAGTGGTAGATAGAATCGTGAGTTGGAGAAGGGTTTGACAACGTTGATGAATGAAATTGCCATCCATGAGACGTTTCAAAATACGATTCAAGGAGAAGGATATTGGGCGGGAACGCCTGTCGATTTTATTCGTTTAGCCGGATGTCCGGTTCGATGTCATTATTGTGATACGGGCTATGCAAACGGGGGTGTGGGTTTACCTCGAAATGTTCGTTCTTTTAACGAATTAATTGCTGAATTGCGATCGCCAAGAGTGGTAATTTCTGGGGGTGAACCGTTTATTTATCCTCAACTTCCCGATTTAGTCCAGTGTATTGAAGCAACTGATCGCACGGTTTCTATTGAAACGTCTGGGTCATTTTGGCAAGCGATTTCTTCATCCGTTTGGGTAACACTAAGCCCGAAAGAACATATTAGTTCTCAGTATCCCGTTGTTGCTCAAATGTGGGAACGAGCTTCCGAAATTAAATTGGTGATTGAAACTGGTTTTGAACTCAAATATTATGCTCAATATTTACCCAAAAAACCTCAAATTCCTGTATTTCTCCAGCCAGAATGGACGCAACGCGATTACACTTTACCTCTCGTTTTAGACTTACTCAAACAATATCCTTACTATCGACTCTCGCTTCAGTTACATAAATATGTGGGTGTAGACTAATCAAAAATGAGCGACTCTCGTTGGCACTATCCAGCCTCTCTTAAACACAGCCAAACGATTCCCTATCAAGGGATAATTTCGCTTGAAAATCAAGTTCATCATCAGCCTGTAACGTTTAATTATACGATTAAAGCAACTCTACGCCGCCAACATTGTAATCCGCCGATTTGGACAAATTTTCATTATCATACCTTTGAAATTATTCTCGAACTCGCTGCTCTTTGTCAGCCCGGAGATTTGTATGGGTTAGATATGGTTGAAATGGAAAATAAACTGTATATTTGGGCGGAACAACTTCCTGAAAAAATTAACGAACATCCGTTATGTCCTCACGGAACCACAGAAGAAATGTGCTTGTATTTTGCTCAGATTCCCGTTGAACCTCATGTTAAACTACTGAGTGTCAGTGTCTCTGAAACCTCCAACCGAGTCACCACCTTAAAGCTTTCTTAGCCTGCCGCTTCTCCCCTCAACTGACGAAAAGTTTGTGCAGTTGAGCCGATTTCGAGATATGATCAGACCTGAAACAATTTAGTCATCATTACGTTAGTAGACTGTTATGGATATTCTCTCATTAGGTTGGGTTGCGGTTTTGGTTGTGTTCACCTTCTCCATTTCAATGGTGGTTTGGGCGCGTAACGGCTTGTAAATTACCGAAATTCCGGGAATTACCCAATTCTCCAGGGGTGGATATTCTGTCCACCCTAAATTATTGCAAAAGTCAATACAAATTTTTAAATGATTATCGGTCTTTTCTATTAAAAAATGGGGTAAAATGAGAATAGATTTAGTCGAGTAAAGGAGGCTTGATTTTGACGATTTTACAAGTAAAAGTTAAACCCAATTCTAAACAACAATCTATTACCAAAGAAGAAGATGGCTGTTTGACAATTCATCTGAAATCCCCTCCCGTTGATGGGAAAGCAAACCAAGAGTTAATCAAACTCTTAGCCAAACAGTTTAATATCCCCAAATCTCAAGTTATTATTAAATCCGGTTTATCCTCAAAAAACAAGTTAATTGAGTTACCTGATTCCTGTATCGTTAGTGAAAGCTGAATGACTGAATAAAATTATCCTTGAATTGAGGAAACTTTTTAGACTAAAATACAATCATCTCATTCAAATAAAGGCGTGAGTCAACATGGCAACTATCGTTGAACATCAAGAAAGTGGAAAGCGTTATATTTTAATGGGAACTGGGTTCGGTATTTATAAATCATCTCGCAGTAGTCCCCCTTGGAATCTAACAGCAATTGAAGAAGAAGACCATTATCATTTAGTGGCAGTTTGCGATCGCAAAGGTAAGATAAAATGGTTTTATTCTGAGGATTTAGTGGTTGTTGAGGTGGATGGGGGTAAACCTTCAGATTTAGTTTAACCCCTATTATTTTATAACCAAAATTGGCGAGTATTTTGACAATTTTCAGAAAAGAAAAAGATTAATTAAGGTTTGCTGAAAAAGTAATGGAAAAGTCCGAGAAAATTGCTTGATGAGTCAATATATAATTAGTTACTTATTCTATGGTCTGATGTACGCTACAAAAAATCCCCCAACTGTTTGTTTAGTGGAGGATTTTTCAGTTAGTTCAAGCGAGAGTTTTAGACTTCGCTTTCAATGTGAATGAACAGTAAACCCATAACGACAACGGGCATTAACCAGCAAACAACTGGAATCAAAATCCAGGGCAAATATGCAGCCGCGTATGAACCTGTCATATTAAATTCTCCTATTTCACAGTAGCCAAATTGTAACCGAAATTGGTCTGAGTTGTTTTAACCCGTGTTAAAGCTTAGTCAAGAAAATTCAACTCAGAGGGGAATTAGTTGTTGACAATTCCTCGGAAAATATCATCGACAACCGAGAAGTTTTCCAGCAGGAAGAAGGCAACAAAAGCGCCGCCCATTGCACCAATAAAGAAGCCACCCGCAAATTGACTCCAGCCTTCATCCGTTTGAAGGAAATCAGCACCTTCAGATTTTTTCTGGAAGGAAACTAACCCATAAGCAGACAGACAAGCGGTAGCAATTAAAATCAGAGCAATTCCTGAAATTAATCCGCCTAAGTTGGCGCTGGCACTATCGCGTAATGGCCCAAATTTAACCCAGGGGCCAATAATAAAATAGCCGTGAGCCATACCAACTTCTAAGCCCCGTAACAGGGGAGAAAGGCCTTTACGATAGGCGGGTAAATTGCCGATAAATGCCCGTGTAAAGTCGGAGTCACTGATAGGTGTAGACAGATGTCCGACAAAGGGATCGCCCTTATAGGGTTGAACAAACCCTGAATCTCTGGCGTCGTCAGCCGCACTCATATTGATTGTCTCCTGTATGTTTGACAATTTGTAGCAAACTTGAGCTTCTATTTTACGCAGGGATGCGTCATCTAGTCGCACAAATCAACAGGAGCGTTAAAAAAGTTCACATCTTTGTTCATTATTGTTTACTTCTGTACCAATTCGCGAGGGTTGAGGGAGAAATGCCCAACAAATAGGCGATAATAATCATTTGATTGATTAACGTTGTCCTCAATACGCCTAACTTTTGCCAGCGTCGTCCCGAAGTTGTCACCGCCACAGGGACAAGGACAATTTTTCCTCGTCGCCGTAACTGACGCACCAGTTGAAAATCTTCCATCAGAGGCAATTCAGGGAAGCCGCCCACCTCCCAAAAGGTACTCGCTTTGAGAAAAATCCCCTGATCTCCATAGGGCATTTGGAGATACTGCGATCGCCATTTTACACCCTGTTCGACCCAACGTAACCCGATCACAGATGCGGCTATTTTAAGTTCAAATGCCCCTGCAATAGTGTTGGGTTCATCGAGTACCTGACGCACCCATTTCTCAAACCTTTCGGGTAATTGGGTGTCAGCGTGTAAAAATAGCAAAATCTCTCCGGTTGCTGCTTTCGCCCCCATATTCATCTGATGGGCGCGTCCTCGAATTGTTTCTAAAATTCGCACTTCAATATTTGTATTTTTCCCGAATTTATCGACGACTTTTATTGTATTGTCTTGACTGCCACCATCTACGATAATCATTTCAAGATTAGGAGTATTTTGCAGCTTTGACAGCACCGAGATGATTGTTTTTTCCTCATTTAAAACAGGAATAATAATAGAAATTATAGCTTCATTCATTATAGATTTTGCGTACAACAAAGGAAATCTTGAATATGCAGTGTTTCTTATTGCTATATATCGCGCTAAAGCGCAACAACGAACAGATTGATATTTGTTTATTGTTGAATAGTTTAATCATCCCGTCTGAGAAATACCCGAAACTTAGATGAAAAACCGATGAGAGATTATTTTAAATCTTCAGGACGATCAATATCGGCTAAGGTTGGCAAAAATACAACTGATAAATTTAGAGTTTCACAAACCGTTAGTGTTTGTTTAAAAACTTCAGAAGTTCCCCAATTAATGCCTAAAAATAATTCGTGGATTAACTGACATAATCCAATTAAATAATAACCCCCATCTTCAGCCCGGCCAATAATAATATCCTGTTTTTGCAACTTCTCAAATGCCTGAGATAAAATCTCTACACTGAGATCAGGACAATCTGTTCCGATGGCAATAACAGCCGATTTACCCGTATTAAAAGCCCCTTGAAAAGACTCTCGCAGGCGATCGCCTAAATCACCAGTTCCCTGCAAATTATACCGCAAATCAACCCCTAACCAATCTTGCATCAATTCCAAATTTCCGCCTGTGTAGCGAATTTCAACTGAAACCGAATGAGATGCGGCAAATTCTCTCACCGTTTTAACTGTTTTTTCAGTCATTAGGCGATGAAATTCAGCCGCACCTTCTGCCCCCAAAGCGGGAATTAATCGAGTTTTCGTTTTCCCCGCTTCAGGATAACGAGTAAAAATAATCAGATGTTCCATTAATCGCAGGTAGATTAACGCAATTCATTAAGCTTAGTAAACAACAAAACCACCTCAGTTGTAAAGTCTCCCCATTGATCAACCGGAAGGTTGTAAGAGTCAAAGCTGCGAATTTCCAAAACTGCACCCTGCTTTCGATGAGTCATAGAAACCCCTTCTGGAGAAATTGTTTTCCATTCGGGGCCAACATATTCCATCGAAAAATCTTGATCCGACCACTGTTGATCTTCGCCATTCAAAACCCCATTTACCCACTCAGAAATAGTTATTTTGGGATTAGCGTCGATACTTCGACCTGTTTCTTTTCCGGCGGTTAAACTGTGAGGAAAAAGCGGCTCATTCGCTTGTTCTTCTGTCATTCCTGCCGCCATTAAAACATAATTCAAGAATTTTTCTTTATTGTTAATTTTAACCTGTTGTCGAATTTCTCCCAGGTTAGTTCGGCTTAAAACGGGAACTAATATTTTACCCGTTCGGATTTTAGGGTTCAGACTCATTTCTGGATTTTGATGGTTGATAAATCGATACTGACCCCCAACATAACTGCCCATCAAAGCAACCAAGCCTTTATATTCCAAAGATTCATTAATTTTTTGGGTATAATTAACAGCCTGAACCATCACAATTTTATCAGCTTTTCCGATCAATAATCCTTGATAATAATCCTGATTATTTTCAAGAGAAGTATTGTTAATTTTGGCAATTTTTTCTAACATCTCAAAAATTCTATCAAGCCTCACTCCTGCTGTCACATGAAATGATCCTGATATTTCATTACCCTTTTGAAAAGGATGCCATCCTACGACATAATCTTCAGCGAGTTGAATATATTCTCCTGTTTTTAAATCTACTAAATTCTCGCTTACCCAGTTTTTTAGGTCTTCTACAATACGAGTTAATCCTTGGGGGCTTTGCGCCTCATCAACGGGATCTGTAATATATTCACAATACCAACTATCCTCGTAACCATCAGGAGTCAGACTCCAAGAGTTACCATTCATAATAGCAGATTGACCTTTTTTAATACATCCATCATTGGCTGAAATAAAGGGTAATTCTCGACTTTTTGTTTTAAAGGGAGAGACTTCTTTTCTTTCCGCTTCTGTTTTAAGAGTCCCTTTTTGTAAATCCATCGGAACTTCTATTTCTAGCCCAATTTTTCTCTGAATAATATTCTGAAATGCTTTAATTATCTTGGGAAAACTGATATAATTTGCTCTATCAATCTTAAATTTATTCGCTCTTTCCCCCATTTTATCCGCTTCTTGTTCTAGAATAATATTATCATTCACGGATGTATTTTGAACCTGCAAAGTAGACTGAACTCGACCCTGCATTTGTTGAACAACGTGCCAAACTTCATGGGGTAAATGTTGTTCCTGACCGGGCGCTATATAAATATCTTGATCTTGAGTATAAGCTAATGCTTCTAACTCGGCAGGTTTAGCAGAATTATAATGAACTTTCACATCATCGATAGAAAAGCCGCAGAGATATTCAATTCCCGCTTTGAGATCATCGGGTATACCCGTTGTATTTTCTGGAGTTGGGAAGATTTGATCAGCTACAGAATTCTCTGTTTCCTCGCCTTGTTTTTTCTGGGGAGAAACTCGGCGGATCACCGTCCACTGACAAAGACAACGACTGCCTTTTGAGTTGGGGTTCGACTGCTGATAAATCATTCAAAAATCCTGTAACTGCTGCTGTGACGAACTCTATGATGTCACTGCTCTAATTTTATTCTCAAACTCGCAGCCATTACTGAAGTCAATTTTACCGTTTCGGGTGAGCATTGCCCACCCTTGAAATTTAACGACTCATTTCTAACATTCGTTGAATAGGCTTTAATGCCGCTAGCCTTATATTTTCAGGAAGGGTAATTTCTGGGGTTCTATTTTTCATCGCCAGATAAAGTTTTTCTAGCGTATTCAAACGCATATGCGGACATTCATTGCAAGCACAACTATTCATCGGTGGGGCAGGAATAAACTGTTTATTGCTGGCTTCTTTTTGCATTTGGTGAATAATTCCCGGTTCAGTTGCTACAATAAATTCTGAACAGTCACTTTGTTGAGCATATTTCAATAATGCTGTCGTTGAACCAATATAATCAGCATGACGCAGAACAGGTTCTTCACATTCTGGATGAGCAATAATTTTAGCTTGCGGGTATTGGATTTTTAACTGCACAATCTTCTTTTCTGAGAAGTTTTCATGCACCATACAAGCCCCATCCCACAGCACTAAATCTCGACCTGTTTCTGCCATCACATAACGGCCTAAATTGCGATCTGGAGCAAAAATAATTGGTTGATCTTCGGGAATTTGTCGCACAAGATCAACAGCATTTGAACTGGTGCAGATAATATCACTCATCGCTTTAATTGCCGCACTACAGTTAATATAAGAGACGACAATATGATCAGGATATTGGGCTTTAAACTGGGCAAATTCTTCAGGCGGACAAGTATCAGCCAGTGAACATCCTGCTTCTAAGTCCGGTAATAATACTAATTTGTCGGGGTTGAGAATTTTAGCCGTTTCCGCCATAAAATGAACCCCCGCAAACACGATCACATCCGCGCTGGTTTCAGCCGCTTGACGAGACAAACCGAGAGAATCTCCGATATAATCAGCAATATCCTGAATATCGGGATCTTGATAATAGTGAGCCAAGACAACCGCGTTTAACTCCCGCTTTAGGTCATTAATAGCGGAAAACAAATCATCAGGGGTTGTTTCAGATTTCGCTTGTCGGTACAGTGTGGTTGTGAACATAAATTGTGCCTTTCCGGTTCAGGAGTTAACAAAACGTAACTTCTAATTATAGTTGATTTCACCAAAATATGCGGCAGATCGAGGTGACTTGTCTGTTGCGATCGACACCACCGTTCAAAAAAAGGTCTGAAATTGCCTATCGTAGAATAAGAGAGGCAAGAGAGTAAGAGATGAATCAAAATTGTAAGCAAAGCATTAAGATTGCTGTTGTCGGTGATGTACATGACCAATGGGAGGAAGAAGACGGGATCGCCCTCAAGCAGTTAGGCGTTGATTTAGTGCTGTTTGTGGGGGATTATGGTAACGAAGCGGTAGAAGTCGTCAGAGCGATCGCCGCCTTAGACCTCCCAAAAGCAGCCGTTTTCGGCAACCATGACGCCTGGTATACGATGACCAGTTGGGGACGCAAACATTGTCCCTACGACCCCGAAAAAGAAAACTGGGTACAACAACAAATGGATCTGTTGGGAGAAGCCCATGTCGGTTATGGAAAGCGAGATTTCCCCGAATTTGGGCTTACAGTGGTTGGTAGTCGTCCCTTTACTTGGGGCGGGCCAGAGTGGAGAGAGAGTCAATTCTATCAAGAATGGTTTGGGGTGAATAGTTTTGAAGACTCCACCCGTCGCATCGTAGAAGCCGCCCAAAGTTCAACCCAGAATACAGTGATTTTTTTAGGTCATACGGGGCCGACGGGGTTAGGAGAAGCAGCAGAAGACCCCTGCGGCAAAGATTGGAAACCGATAGGAGGAGATTACGGCGATCCGGATTTTGCCTCGGCGATCGCTCAAACTCGGGCTTTAGGAAAACAGATTCCCTTAGTTACCTTTGGTCATATGCACCATAATCTTCGCCATACCAAAACTCGTCTGCGGAAATGTGTTGAGGTGGGTTCGGAGGGGACGGTTTATCTAAATGCAGCGAGAGTGAACCGTATTGAGGACAGAGGAACCGATAAGCAACGCAACTTTTCTCTGGTCATATTAGAAGCAGGTCAGGTGTCTGAGGCGAAATTAGTTTGGGTGAACCCAGAGTTTCGCATCGCCGAAGAAGAAATTTTGTATCGCCAATCTCAGCCTGTTGTTGAAGCAGCATCTATGCTATAATCTTAAACTAGCTTTGAAATTAGAGGCAGTATTCGATCTCAAATCGCTGCCCTTTAGATCAAAACTAAATATTGACTGGAGAGGTGGCAGAGTGGTCGAATGCGCTCGACTTGAAATCGAGTAGGAGTTAATAGCTTCTCGTGGGTTCAAATCCCACCCTCTCCGTTTGACAGGGGTTACAGCCTGTCAAAACGAAAAACAGAATTCTACTCTATAGCTCTATAGAGTAAATTTATAGTGCGTTTATAGTGCAAACAAACTATATAACAAAAATTATGTTTAAAGTAATGGTTAAATGCGAAGATGAGGTGTTGGTATAAATCATAAAAACTGAATATGAAAAAATTGAAAACTGGCTTGATATTATAAGAAAATTAAGGAGAAGGGAGATATTATCAAGGGAAGAATTTCATAGTGATTCTTACTTAACTAAGGTTAGTTAAGACAAAAAAAGGCTTCTGTCTAAGAATAGAAGCCTTTTCTGATTATTCACACAATGTCAATTGTCTTATAGAGTAGGAACTGTTAACATTCTTACGTTGACACCCGCATAATGTTTGTGAATAATATTCACTGAGTTGCCAACTAATTTAGCCAAGTCTTTAACAGGCATTCCTGACTCAAGGCAAAGTGTGATGAATGTATGTCTGGTACAATACGGTTTGCGATAAGCTATATTTAACGCGGCTAAAGTAGGTCTCCAAATCTTAGGACGGAAATAACCAGACGGATTAACAGGACAACCCATGAGTGATGTAAACACTAAATTATCACTATTGGTTGCTTGTTTTTTCTGTTCAATTAAAATCTGCCTGAGCTGTTCATTAATTGGGAAAAGTCGTTTTTCCTCTGTTTTTAACCCTTGAACAGTGACACGTCCACCCTTACCGTCAACTATTTCTTTATTGAAGTTGATGTGTGTGCAATTAGGTGTGATATCATCCCAAGTTAACGCCCTAACCTCGCCAGGTCTCGCACCTGTATAAAAACAGAATGCGGTGTAACCGTAATAAATACAACCTTTACTATCTTGTTTAAGATAGTTTAAAATCCTATCCCTTTCTTTTGCTGTAAATGCCAAGTTAGTCCAGTTTTCATCGGTCTTTCTTTGTTTCGCTTCAAACTGTTTCTCTATTTCAGAAAAGGGTGATTTTTTGAGTTTTAATTTACCTAACTTAATCCCCCAGTCGAAACAGGCGTTAAGTTGAACTATCAACCGCTTACCCGTCCCGATTGTGAGGGTTTGACTCGCCCAATCAGCAATTTTTTGGGCGTAGCTAACGTCAGACACATCCAAGACGTTAATATCAAAGTAAGGTGATTTTTTGATGTGGGAAAGGTTAACCAAGTATCCGTTCTTATAAGTTCCTGGTCTAACCCTTCCCTTTTTTGACTCAGTATAATCGCTATAAAGACTACCCAAGCTGTAAACCTCGATAATGCTAGGTGGGTTTAATACCGCTACAGACTTGAGAACACGATAACGGTCTAATGTTGGGTCAACACGTTCATAGAGTATGTCAGACTCCAGTAGTGCTGCTTTAGCTAAAGCTACTTTTCTGTTCTCAGGATTATCAATTAAACCTAAGCTCAAAAAACTGCCAGGCTTACCTGACACAGACTTAGGAACGGTAAGCCTGAGTTTACCTCTTGAACTTGATACACCTACCTTACCCCGATACTTCCCCTGCTTTTGAGTAACTGAACTTGATGTCATCTCAAAACCTTCTAAAGCTACAGTACAGCATGATTATAGCCTATCTATAGTGCATTTATAGAGCAATTTCTGATTTTAAATTGACATGAATTTTATAATGCCTGCTCTATAAAGGTTACAGATTTTAATATGACTCGAGTTTAACTCGAGTGTGCCGAAAGGTACCGGGAGTTAAAATCTCCCCCTCTCCGTTCTTTTAGACAATACAACTTAAACACTAGAACCTTTATGGAGTCTGTTGACTTTGTTTTTGTTCAACAGACTCGATACTTTGACGAGCGGCTTGTTCTCCTTCGGTGTCTCCGGCTTCTTTCAGCAGCACTAACGCTTCGCGGAAACTATTAAGAGCTTGAGAATAGTCTCCCAAATTTTCGTACACTTCGCCAATATGATTCAGTGTTTTACCAATATCGGCTTTTTTGCCAACTTCCTGACGAATTTTTAAGGCTTGTTGGTAAGAAGCCAAAGCCTGAGAATAGTCACCCAAACCTTCATAAGCTTCTCCAATACTGTTGAGTGTTGCTCCGATTTTCGGTTTATTTTCTAGTTCTTGATACAAGGATAATGCTTGCTGATGGGTTTGTACCGCCTGTTGATATTGGCTTTGTTTGTAGTAGGCATTACCGAGTTGATCGAGAGCATTACCCAGTTTTTCACGATCTTCACCCGCTTTGGTGAGTTCAACAGCTTGCTGATAGGCTTTCAACGCATTCTCAGGTTGTTCAAGTGTTTCATAAATGGTACCCATCAAGCCATAAACCCTCGCCGCATTTTCTCTATCTTCGATGATTTCGAGTAAACCCACCGCTTGCTGAAGATGAACTAACGCCTGAGAATTATCTCCAAGTTGCTGATAGATATAACCCATATTACTCAACAATCGTCCAACCCCGGCTTGATCGCCAATTTTACGACGTAAAGCTAAAGCTTGCTGATAAACTCCAATAGCTTTCTCCGTGTCACCGCGACTAAAATAGAGTGCGCCCAAATTATTCAAGGTACGACTTTGATCGCGCAAATCTCCAACCTGTTCACGATAAGTTCTCGCTTCTTCATAATATTCGAGTGCTTGTTCAAATTCACCCTGACGAGTATAAACTGAAGCAATATTATGCAGAGATTCTCCAATATTTTCCGGATCTTGAATCGACTGAGCAATTTTCAAGGCATCTAGATGTAACTTTAAAGCCTCTGAGAGTTTATCTGTATTACTGTAGACAAACCCCAATAAATTCAAGCTGCGACTCACACCTCGATTGACTTCATTACTATTAGAACTTTGCTGACGGTAAAGCGCGAGAGCTTTTTGTATCGCTTTCTCAGCCTCTACATTATCGCCCATATTCGCATAAACATCACCCAAATAATTGAGCGTCGCTGCAACTTCTAGGGGATTATTTTGGCTTTGGCGAATTTCTAATACCTGTTTAAACGTTTCAAGGGATTCACTAAATAATCCCTGGCGAAATTGTTCGACTCCCTTTTCAAATAATTGTTCAGGATCAGACGCAGAATTATTGCGATCGCCAGGTTTCTCGGTCGAGTTTGGACTCTCTGGGGTAGCTTCTCTAGAAGCGGGAGAATTCCTCTGACTTGGAGAGTCTTCAGTCACTCGAGGAGAAGGCGTTTGGGCGAGAACCCTAGAACTTGAACCCTGATAAAAATCTAAGACAAAAATCAGAGTAAAAACCCAACTCAGACTCAAAAATTTAAACGTTAAAACCCGAAAACGTTTGTTAGCCTTCTGAGAATTAGAATGTAAATTCAACATCGGTTTCAAGGGATTGAAAAATGAGTGCATATTTTTAACTCAAAATCGAACACCAAAATCCTAATCATAATTTATACTACAAGCAGGTTTAGAGAAAGGGTTCACACCGGAATTGAAGTATGAGCTTTTTCTCCAAACCCGCCTCAGATGATGCAACTTCCTATAGATGTTGGCTTTTTCATGCTTACTCAAACCATTGATGCTATTTTAAACCGTGCTGTTGCCCGAGAGGATCTTTCAGTAACAGAAGCCGTGGTCTTACTCCAACAAACCGATCCTGCGATCATAACAATCATCCGGGAGATTAGCGACAAGTTACGCCATCAACAAGCAGGAGATACCGTCACCTACGTCATTAACCGCAATATCAACTTTACGAATATTTGTGAACAGCATTGTAATTTTTGTGCCTTTCGGCGAGATGAGGGAGAAGACGGTGCCTTTTGGTTAGATACTGCTCAAATTTTAGAAAAAACAACGGCAGCCGTTGAACGAGGGGCGACCGAAATTTGTATGCAGGGGGGACTCAACCTCAAGGCGAAAGTTAACGGTGCATCTCTGCCCTATTATCTCAAATTAATTGCAACCATTAAACAAACCTTCCCTCAGTTGCACCTTCACGCCTTCTCGCCCCAAGAAGTACAATTCATCGCCCGTGAAGACCATCTCCGCTATGATGTCGTTATTGGCGCCCTGCGAGATGCTGGAGTAGACTCCATGCCAGGAACCGCCGCAGAAGTTCTTGATGATCGCGTGCGTCGGGTGATTTGTCCCGAAAAAATTAACAGCGCGACTTGGCTAGAAATCGTTGAAACCGCCCATCGTTTAGGAGTTCCGACAACCAGTACAATTCTTTGTGGTCATATTGAAACCCCGCAACAGCAGATCGAACATTTGCAACAATTGCGATCGCTGCAACAAACCGCGATTGACCGCAATTATCCCGCCCGCATCACTGAATTTATCGCGTTGCCGTTTGTCGGTCAAGAAGCCCCCGCCTCACTCCGGCGACGAGTTGGACGCGATCAACCTGTGTTAAAGGATAGTTTACTACTCACCGCAGTCGCCCGTATTTTCCTCGGAAATTGGATTTTGAACCATCAACCCAGTTGGGTCAAACTCGGACTTGCAGGGGCGACAGAAGCCCTGAAATGGGGCTGTAATGATATTGGCGGTACACTCATGGAAGAACATATTACCACGATGGCCGGCGCCGTTGGTGGGACTTGTATGGAACCGGAAACCTTACAACAAGCGATTTCTTCCATCGGGCGCCCCTTTCAACAGCGAGATACCCTTTACAGTCATCAGTTATGCAGTGACCAGCTTTTACAGTGACCAGTGACCAGTGACCAGTGACCAGCTTTTACAGTTATCAGTTATCAGTTATCAGTTATCAGTGACCAGCTTTTGCAGTTATCAGTTATACAGTTCTCAATATTATCTGTTCACTGGTTACTGTTCACTGGTTACTGTTCACTGATTACTGGTCACTGTTCACTGTCTCCCTGTTTCCTCTGAGTCGTTAATCTTGTACGATCAATCGGACATTGCGCCGTAATTTACAGACGGATTGAACCTGAATGCAGATATCGCCTGAATCTTCTTCCTCAAAAAAACCTCAAAATTGGCTTCCTCCTTCACCTGTCATCTCGATGATCGTCAGTGCGATCGCCATTTTCTGGATTTGTAGTAGCCTGCGACACCTGCTGTTTCAATCCACTGGCTATGATTTGGGCATTTACGATCAAGTGATTTATTTGATCAGTCAAGGAAAGCCTGCGGTTTCCTCAATTTTGGGTTTTCATCACCTGGGAAATCATGGGGCATGGGCGGTGTATCCTCTAGGATTGTTATACAAAATCTATCCCAGTGTCTACCTGTTGCTGCTAGTTCAAGCGATCGTCCTGGCGTTAGGAATTTGGCCGACTTGGAGTTTAGCACGTCTGGCGGGGTTGAGTGAACGGTTATCGCTGGCGATCGCAGCAATATACATCCTCTATCCGGTTGTTTTTAATATTAACCTGTTTGACTTTCACCCTGAAGTCATGGCACTTCCCGCCCTTTTAGCCGCCGTTTTAGCGGCGAGGTTACAAAAAACTTTTGGGTTTTGTCTGGCGATCCTTTGGGTATTAGGATGTAAAGCGGTGTTGTCCTTAACGATAGTGGCGTTGGGGTTTTGGCTGTTAATCTTTGAAAAACGGCGAATTTGTGGGGCGATCGCACTGGGTTTAGGAATGGCTTGGTTTATCACAGTGACTCAGGTGATTATCCCTAACTTTAGTGGGCGAGAAGTCGAAGGGGTTTGGCGTTACACTTATTTAGGCGACTCGGTTTTAGAAATTCTCGTTAATCTTATATTGAAACCCGATTTAGTATTAGGACGATTGATTTCACTCTCAACCTTAGATTACCTCTATCAACTGTTTTTTCCCGTGATTTGGTGGCTATCTCCCCGTTATTTAACCTCTTTAATTCCCGCCCTTCCGACGATCGCGATTAATAGCTTATCTGATGTTTCCTTTCAACGGAGTCTCGCCTATCAATATTCTATTCCCATTCTTCCTTTTCTGTTGCTGACCGTTATTTCTAGCTTAGAACATCATGCTTCTAATCTCGGAACCCTGATCGCTAAAATCTGGAAAAAAATCAGAAAACCAGAAGATTTACAAGCCTCTGGAAGCTTCTTTTATTCTAGCAAACTCCCTCAATTGATTATCATCTGGTCATTCATTGTTTTCCTGATGTTTGGGAAATATGGTCGGTTTTGGATTTATTTTAATCGACTCGATACCTGGACAGCAACTCGAGAAGCCGTTACCCAAATTCAATCCCAAGGAAATCTGTTAACAGATAATCAACTCGCCCCTCATTTTACCCATCGTCCTGTCCTCAAATTGTTAAGTCAAGTTTCACCCGATTATAATTTAACTGAATTTGATTATATCATTTTAAATTTACGTCATCCTTGGCCGGATACAGCAGAAATCGGTGAAAATCTCGCCAACCAACTCACCCGCGATCCTCGGTTTCAGTCTCTTTATCAACGGGATGATGTGGTGGTGTTTCAACGGACAACAAATTCTCTCAATTAAACCTCCCTGAAAATGCAGAATTTCAATTTTCCGATGAGATGAAAAAGTTGCCATTTCCCCAAATAAAACGATGGAGATGGAGATCATTCAAACTACATCCTCTGGGTGGAATGATTGCGATCGCATCGATGATTTTCTTTTTTTGTAGTAGCTTACGTCATGCTTTATTTCAGTCTACTGCATTTGAACTTGGCATTTATGATCAAATTGTTTATCTGATCAGTCAGGGAAAACCCCCGATTTCTTCTTTCTTAGAAATTCATCATATGGGAAATCATGCGGCTTGGGTGATGTATATCATTGCTCTATTTTACCGCATTTATCCTTCTGTTCATTGGTTACTGTTTATTCAAGCTATTTCTCTGGCGTTAGGGGCTTGGCCAACTTGGGGACTAGCCCGACAAGCGGGGTTAAACCGATCTTTATCTTTAGCAATAGCGGGAGTCTATTTATTATATCCGGTTGTCTTTAATATTAATCTCTTTGATTTTCATCCCGAAGTGATGGCGTTACCTGTATTTTTAGCCGCTATTTTAGCCGCAAACTTAAATCAAATCGGTTGGTTTTGTATTGCGATCATCTGGATTTTAGGCTGTAAAGATGCTTTGGCTTTAACCGTTGCAGCGATGGGAAGTTGGCTATTTTTCTTTGAAAAAAAACGACTCTGTGGGGCGATCGCACTTGGGGCGGGAGTCGGTTGGTTTATCATTGTTATTCAAGGAATTATTCCCTATTTTAAAGCAGGTTTAGGCCCCGGTGGAGTTGGACGTTACACCTATTTAGGCAACTCCGTATTAGAAATTCTTATTAATATTATCATTAAACCTAGACTGGTTTTAGACCGTTTTTTTTCTTTAAAAACCCTTGAATATATCACCTTATTTTTCTCGCCTGTTGTTTGGTGGTTATCGCCCCGATATTTAACCCCTCTGATTAGTGCTTTACCTGCATTAACGAAGAATATTCTCTCAGAAATTGATGCCCAACGAGACTTAATTCATCAATATTCAATCCCGATTTTACCCTTTTTGATAGTCGCCATGATTTCCAGTTTAGCCCATTCAGAACAATATTTAGGCCAATGGGTTTTGAGTCTTTGGCATCGGCAAAACTTGACTTTAAAACTTGTACAACAAAAAAATATCTTACATAAATTAATTATTGTTTGGTCTTTAATCTCCTTTTTAAGTTTAGCAAAATTTGGTTATTTTTGGTCTATCTATCTCCAAGAAATCGATACTTGGAAAGCTAATCATCTAGCCACAAATCTTATTAAAACGACTCCAGGATCAGTCTTGACCACTGCTAATTTAGCCCCTCATCTTACCCATCGTCCGGTTGTGAAATTTACCAATGTTGATGCACCTCCAACCGATCTAATTCAATTTGATTATGTGCTTTTAAATGTTCGACATCCCGGTTGGAAAAGCAACTCAAAATTTGCCAAAAATCTTGTTTATAAACTACAAGAATTACCCCAATTTAAATTAAAATATTCTCAAGATGATGTCTATCTATTTGAAAAAATAAATCCTTAAAATTATTAATGAAAAATTAAAAATAGGTAGGGTGCATCCAAGCCATTACCATTGTTAGACCGGGAAAAGCTATGATGATTTGACACACCCTACTGATACTGAGAAATGATTTCCACGAACAAAAAAATCGGATAGTCAATACAGTTTCCTGTTTTTTCAACCGGATTAATAAGCTAAAATTAATTGTTTTTCCTGCTGTAAAGACATTAACTGTTGAGCAATACCGTCAACGTATTGTTCGCTGTTATATTGTTTTTGGACTAATTCATAACCTCGCTGGGCCTGGGCTTGGGCTTTTTCAGGATTATTCAGTAAATCAAGAATAGCTTGACGCATTCCTTGGGGATCTTTAGCTTGAACTCCTGTAATGATTCCAGCTTCAGCCAACTCTTCTGCTAAACCAGGAGTTCGGGTCATAATTACAGGACGCCCACAAGACATCGCTTCAAATAATGTCGTAAACCCAGCTTGATAGTTGTGAGGCTTGAGGCTAATTACAACAATGTCAGAATCTCGGTAGAGTTGACGTAAGTCTGCCCAATCATAAAATGCCCGTGACATATTTTTGGGCATGACTTCGGGGAAAGTATCTCCTAGCGCTTTGGCGTTGGGAGAAACGGCACAGATTTTGACATCTAGATCTAAATCTTGGGTAGCTTCTGCTAAAGAGCAGTAGTCTCGCTGTTCTAAACCGCCACTACCAATAATTGGACGCTTTTTATCGGCTGAAGCAGGGCCAGGGGTGAAAAACTGGCTATCGGTTTGTTCAGTGACCAGATAAACTCGTTCTGAAGGCAGCCCCAAGTAGTTTTGCAGGAAGTCAGCTTTGACCTTTGTATTGGTCATAAACAGGTCAATGCGATTTCCCAAGTTGAACAACTTGAGTGCCACACGGCTACGGGGGCGATCAGCATTGTGAACAAAAACAGCCATTTTAGGTCGGTTGACCTTCGCACCACAAACAGTGGCGATCGCAAAACCGGAATCTTCACCAATCGAAAAGATGATATCATTCTCATCGACTTGCTCAGACAAAGCACGAGCCATCGCCAAATGCTCAGGTTGACTACCGCCGATCACCTTTGATAACAAGCGATCTGCAACTGAGATGGGATATTGTCCTGGTTCGTGAATGGTTGCTCCCAGTTTTTCAGCCAGTGTCCACATGGTATGTCGAGGACATTTTCCCTCTTGAGCATTTTGGGCAAACTGCTCTAAATCGAAAGGTCTACTTAAAACAACATGATATTTCGGGCTTTTTTCAATCACCATTTGACAACTCAACTTTTGTTTTGATTAAGCCAAATAATAAAACTAATTTTGAGAGAAAAACAATCATTTTTTGTAAAGCTTATAAACTTGATTATAAAGCTTGTGTAAAATTGATAAAATCAGTCTCCGACTCAGTGACATATCCCTGTAGTCTGTAGGACAAAATTAGCCGATTTGGAAGTGTTCTAGCCTAAAATGGTCGAAATAAACTCGATTACGCAGTTAGATACTATCCAAACGGCTCTGTTTATTCATTAACTGATACTCGAATTGTGAAATTTTTATGACAAAGGATTAACGACTTTGATCGGAGGCTGTTGCGGTATTATTCAGCAGACAACGATGGTGACTGCTGTGAAAAATGGTCGGATAAAAGCTCAAGCTAATGCGAAAAAATCTTGACAAAAGTTCATAGATTTTTTCCCAGAGCAAAACTCATATAGCGCTACGCGCTAGGGAACAGGGAACAGTAAACTGTGAATAGGTTTCAGAATTTATAAGTGTTCTAACCTTTATGCGTACTGCTATATGAAATATTTAACAGAAGTTGTAGTCGCTTAGTTCTTGCCATCGCTCTAAAAATGTGTAGAATTAGATTATAGCGGGCCGGGTAATCAACCGCTCTAAAAACCCAGCCTAATGGCACTACGCTGAACCTTGGCAATTGAATCTCTGGGGTTCGACTTGATTGTTCTAGATCCGAATCTAGAAGTAGGTAAAAGATTCTATTGAGCTTGACGAGCAGTATTTTGGGAGTAATCCCAATCCAAGCCAACTTTGAAGGACTCTTCAACTACGGTGGGGCGCACCGAAAGTAACGCTTGGGGAGAGAACCACCTCTGGACTAGACGCTGCAAGGTATCTAATCTAAGTGGACTCGTTGAACGAAGAATTCTCTCGCCTAAAGGCAGAGGAGCGTCAAAAATTAATACCCCCTCTCCGACAAAAGAAAGGGGGCAAGCTGAGATCAAATCCTGTAACTAGCCTTTTATAAGTTTGATATTCTCTCGGTTCCTACAAAAGAGTGGAAGTTCTGATCAACTTGTTGAGACGGCAGAGCCGGGAGTTTTTTGGCTTTACGAAGTGTTTCTGAAAAAATCTCAACAATGCGATCGCATTTGGAGTGCCAGTCAAAATAGTCCTCTCGAACTCGTTGCTTGGCTGCCTCTCCCATTTGATCTCGAAGTTGAGGAGATTCAGCCAGACGGATCATCGCCTGGGCTAAACCCTTTGTAAACTCCTCTGGCGAACTGGGGTCTACGAGAACACCAGAGCGAGAGTCTACAATATAAGAAGGCCCTGCCCAATTCGTCGCGATCGTCGGTAATCCAATCGCCATTGCTTCCATGATCGCATTTCCACCTGCTTCCCGCAGAGAAGGCATCACAAACACATCACATTCACGTAGAAGTTGATTGACTTTGGCAGAGGGCTGCCATCCATGAAAACGGATTTGGTTTTGAAGACCTAACTCTTGAACTCGGTTCTCAAGCTGTTGTTGTAACTGACCATTACCGACTAACTCTAACACCGCGTTGCTGTTCTGATGAGCGACTTGTTGAAAAGCTTCGATCAGAAATTGAACGCCTTTCCAATCAACAAGCCGTCCAACATAGATAAACCGAACGGGTTGATCGGGCTGAGACTGACGGGATTCTCTCGGTGGCCATAGATCCAAATCTACACCGGACTCAATGAGTTGATAGATTTCCCCTTGACAAGCTTTTGGTAAAGCATCAGTAGTCTGTTGGTTAGCAACAATCAAAGCTGATGCTTTAATTTTTCCGGGAATTAACTGATGGAGAATCTCGGAGAAAGAGCGGCTAATATTGATGGAAAGACGGCTAATTTTTGAGTCCATGTACTGAAAAGCCGGAGGAAATTCTAACCCACCGGACAGGGGGCCGATAACCACAGGCACACCCATGTTATAGATGAAACTTAGTCCTTTGGGGGTGATCGGTGCTGGCTCAAAAACCAGATCCATGTTATGAACTTTAATCAGTTTCTTGGCTAACTTGCGGATGTGGTATTGGGTGATCGAATGGATGATTTGACCAAAGATCAAGTCTTGAATGCGGTAGGGAAACAGTTTGCCTATCCGCCAAACCAGAACCTGATACCAAGTATCATCGACAAAATGGATTTTTCGGAACTGTTCGGGATCTTCAGCAAACTCTTGACGAAGCTCTTCACGAACTCGCCCATGACAAACTGCTCGAACCTCAATATTGCGTTCTCGCAAAAGTCGTAAATAATAAAAACTTTTGCCCGCTTCGCCCCCCATTTTCCGAGAGATATTCTCAACGACCATCAGTACACGCATCGATTCTAAATCTTGGCTTTCAGTTCCATTCATAGCAATTTCAAACGTTTCTATTGGTGTGAATTTTCAGGTTGATATAGATTGAGTCAGTGAGCGACGAACTTAACCTAGAAATACAAAAAAAGACTTTTCAGCAAAATACTTTGTGAAACTTTTGGAGTACCTGAGACTCTTCCAAGTTCTGAAGAATACTCACCCAGTATAGAAAATACGGATAACTTTGTTTGAAACAGTAAGGTTCTCACTTAAAATACTGAATAAACACCCCTACTAAACTCATGCTACATCAAACCCACGAGATTGATGTAACTGACATTTGAGTGATCCTGATTAATTTTCAAGTGTTGCTGTTTCTAAAAATTGGGCCGTTGTGTTTTTCAACGTAGTAGATTCCCACTCTTACTTGATCATAGTCTAACAAAATCATAACCCAGCTAGATGACAAACGACAAGATCTATGTGATGCTTGCATCGACAGATTGCTCTTGAAGAGGAAATTTGTACCTTTGATCCAACCGGGAATCAATTTGAGTATTAACTTGCAGTGATCAACTCAAACAAGCCGTCATCCAAATCATACCCCAGCATTTGAGACATAGACTTGAGTCGGGAAATACTCGGAATTCCTTGCTGGGGGAGCCAATCTGCTAAAATAAAAATCTTACGCATTAAAAAAATTTCCAACGCTTCTGGGTTATACTGAATTCCCTCAGTGCGATGGAACTGGTGAGGAACAAGCATGGCGACATAACGAGCCAGTTCCCCCCCTTTCCAGTCAAGTAAAAAAGGCAACCAAGGATAACGAGCATCCAAGCGCACAAACCACAGTCGCACTTCTGGAACTTCAGACAGTTCGCGGGGGTCTTGAGGATCGCGAGGATAATCAATCTCAAAACACATCTGTTGCTCAGAAGCCGTGATCGCGCCTTGTTGGAATAACTGATCAATCGTGATTTGAGCAGGTGACAAGTCCAACTGATGTAGACATTCAGCATTAACCTTGATCGTGATTGTCATGTTTTGTCAACCTTTGTTGATACTGCACCGGATTTCCCCTTTTAGAATTGTAGGTAGCCGGGGTAAGGGATTTGATCCGTTCAAATTGTAGCCTGACTGGGGAGACTTTCTTTACTCAACCCGCTAAAATGCCTAAGATAAAATTGAAGTAGCAGTAAATTTGTATACATACGTTTTACAGCAGAGATAACAGGTCATTTTATAAAAATAGAGGCGTAAGAAGTGAAACCGATCCGTTCATTAGACGATGCACTCCATCGATGTCAGACCCAGGGAATGCGCCTGAGCCGTCAGCGTCGCTTTATCCTGGAACTCCTCTGGGAAGCCCAGGAACACCTCTCAGCTCGTGAAATTTACGATAGACTCAATCAACAGGGGAAAGCGATCGGTCATACCTCGGTGTACCAAAACTTAGAAGCGCTCTCCCGTGAGAATATTATTGAGTGTATTGAACGATCTGAGGGTCGCCTGTACGGACACATCAGTGATTCTCACTCCCATGTGAATTGTTTGGATACCGAGCGAATTATCGATGTTCATATTGAACTGCCCGCTTCAGTGATTGAGCAAGTCGAACAACAAACCGGAATTAAAATCACCGATTATCGCATAGACTTTTTTGGCTACAGTTCATCAGAATCAGTCCATACTGCGGAAAATACCGACTCAACCCCCAAAGCATCTTGATAGAAGCTAAACTCTCTGTACAACACCCAAGAATTCGACCGTTTGACGAGGGGACGTAGGATGGCTAATATGTGTAAAGCTTAAAAAAACTCGATAACATTTTATTGGAAAATCAGCCAAAGTTGTAAAACCGGGCTTAAAACTGTATAAAATCACAGCAGATTCGGTCAGCAATTCCCCACAAACGGAAAAAGCCGAACTGAACAGAAGCAAACCGCTAGAGTGAACCCAAGGTCTGGTCTGCACTCAAAGTTCAAACAGCTTCGGGTCAAGGTTCAACTCATGGCGAACTCGATTCCCGCCGATAGGGAGAGGCAAAACCCAGAATGAATCTAAGGAAAATGGTGAAGTCATGACGACACCCAAAATTAACCCATCTAGCAGCTTAAGTAGCCCCGAAGACAACGCTGTTCCTCAAACCTCAACACCGAAGTTAGAGGCAGAAACAGCCACAATGACCGTCACGCCAACAAAGCACTCACTGAAGTTGCCCAAAGGCTTTTGGGGGTGGCAACTCCTTTGGCTGACGGTTCTGCTTGGGTTTGGAACAATGGGAGCCGGCGCCTTGCTGTGGCTGTTGATTACTCCACCTCCGCCAAATTGTGAAGAAATCTCACCCATATCTCCAGATGGAGATCGGCTCTATTGTGCAGACCAGGGCGCTAAGTCGGGAGAACTCGAAAAAATTCAAGCCGCCTTTAACTTGATCGAAAGTTGGCCAGAGACTCATCCCCTTCAGCCTCAAGCCCAGAAAATGATGGAGCAATGGGCAAAGCTACTGATCGCCTTAGCTGACCAAAAAATTGACGAAGGTAACTTGCAGGGGGCGATCGACTTAATTAGCATTGTCCCTAAAACAAGCCCCGCCTACTCGACTGTAGAAAGTGCGATCACCGGATGGCAAAATGACTGGGATGAAGGGCAACAACTCTACAAAAAAGCGATCGCCGCTTTAAAACAACAAAACTGGGCGCAAGCTTTCAGCCACATCCAGTCTCTCACCAAACTCAACAATGCTCACTGGCGAGAAAAACGCTTCAACGAGCTAGTGGATCGGATGTCGATCGAAAGACAAGGCGATAAGCGACTGCAAGAAGCTCGCGAGATTGCCAAACAAGACAGCCCCAGTAGCTTAGAAGAAGCCATTGATCTAGCTCATCGGGTAGACTCCAAACTATACATCTACTCAGTGGCTCAACAAGAGGTGAAAAACTGGAGCCAGAGATTAGTTGATCTAGCCACACAGGAGTTGAAAGCTAAAAATCGCTCGAATGTCATCAGTATTGCCCAACGAGTTCCTGAATATTCTCCGCTCTATCAAGATGCCCAAAACTTGATGCTGTTGGCGACGGTTCAAGATGTTTCCTTAAATCAAGCCAGCAGTAAGCCCTTCCTGGAAAAGTTGGTCGTACTGTTAGAAGGAAAAGCGGCTGTGGAGAAGGGGAGCATTAAGCAAGCTCTTTATCAAGAAGCCAACATTCCCCCCGATCAACTCGGCGGACAAATTCAAGATCTGATCGATCTACAACTGGCTAATGCGATCGCCAAAATTGGTCATCCCTTTGCTTTGCAATTGGCGATGGATCAAGCTCAAACCCTCAGTCCAAACCGACCTCGACGGATACACGCTCAAACCTTAGTCGCCCACTGGCGCAAAGAAATCGAACGCATTGAAGACCGACCTCATATCGTTCTGGCGCGTAAATTAGCAGAACAAGAAGACGCCAATGGGTTTAGAGCCGCAGTTAAGCAAGCCACTCAAGTGGCACTGGGTCGTCCCTTGCGAGTCGAAGCTCAAACTCTGATCGCGGAGTGGACAAAACGGATTGAAATTATCGAAGATCAACCGATCTTCAATGAAGCTCTGGCTTTAGCCAAAGCAGGAAACTTGAGTGCGGCGATTGATAAAGCTTCTGGAATTGCTTCAGGTCGCGCTCTCCACAGTCAAGCCCGTGACAAAATTAACGAATGGGTGACAGAAGTTCAAATTGCTGAGGATCGCCCCCTGCTTGACAAAGCCTACGGTTTAGCGGATAAAGGCAGCTTGAGTTCAGCCATTTCAGAAGCGTCTCGAATTCGCTATGGTCGCGCCCTCTACTATGAAGCCCAAAATGCGATCGCCCGTTGGGTTGAAGAACGGGATGCTTACTGGGCGGCTCAACAACCTCGACGTTCTGAGCCAACGAGTTCTAGGAGTTCTTCTAGTTCTTCACAAAGCAGCTATTCTAGCTCTGGCAGCAGTTCTTCGAGTTCTTCGTCGAGTGGATACTCCAGTGGTTCGAGTTCAACGAGTGGATATTCGGACTACTCGGGTGGTTATTCTTCTGGCTCGAGCAGTGGATACTCGGGGGGTTATTCCGGCTCAACGAGTGGATATTCAGATAGCTCTTCGGGTGGCTATTCTTCTGGCTCTAGCGGATACTCAGGGGGTTACTCCAGTGGGGGCTATTCTAGTGGTTATTCCAGCGATTATTCAGGTAGTTCTTCGGGCTATTCAGATAGCTATTCGGGTGGCTATTCCGGTGGTTCGAGTGGATACTCCTCATCCGATAGCGTCGCACCCGCTCCGGCTGCGGCGTCGGGAGGTTACGAAGCCCCTGCTGCGGCTCCTGAAGCTCCGGCTGCTGCGCCCACTGAAAGTTATAGTCCTCCAGATGCTAACTTATTTTTGGAGTAGTACAGTTCGTCTAAAAGCATCTAATGGTAAAGTCTGAAGTAGCGGAATTCAGACCTTTCAGACTTCTGTGAATCCATGACTCAATCGACTGTGCGACTTCTGCTTATTGATGATGACCCGATTTTTTGCATGGGATTACGGGCCGCTTGCCAACAGTATCCTGATTTACAGGTCGTTGCAGAAGCCCAAACCGCAGAAGCCGCCTTAGCAATTTTAGAACCTCAACGGGCCGTAAACGAGAATTCCCTCCCTAACATTTCAGCCGATCATGTTATTGATGTCGCTGTTTTGGAGTTGGGGATGGCTAGCCTAAATGCTCCCAACTCGCGGTTGCGTTCTACCACTGATCCGGCGATCGCTTTTTGTCAATCTCTGATGACGAACGACCCAAACTTGGGGATTTTGCTTCTCACTTCCATTCGAGACAATACCCAACTCCAAGCTGCTCAACAGGTTGGGGTTCAAGGCTATTGTCCCAAAGGGGTAGCGATTGAGACGATGATCACTGCAATTCGTCTGATCGCCAATGGCCAGACGGTTTGGGAAAATTTCAGTTCAGATGGGCTTTCAACTCGGACTCAATCCCCCATCACTGGTTTATCTCGATGGAGTCGCTGGCGTTACAAACTCGGGTGTTCTGGACTGCAACAAATTGATGAAACTCTGGCTGAAGTAACAACTCAACTTCCGAACCCCTATGATGTGGAACGGGGAGATCCGATGGCGGTTCTCAACTGGTTAATGATCACAGGTCATCGCCGAGAACTGCTGGCGGCTCGTTGGATTGTCAGTCAACTGTTACCCGCTTCTGTTCGCACTCAAGCCCCTGCAACGGAGGAAAGGAAGTTTACCCCTAATCCCCCCCCAAACGAGCCTCTAACACCCAAAGAATGGCTGGTTGTGCGTTCTAATTCTTCCCTAACCTATCAAGCTCCGGTATTAGCAACGGAGGTGAAATCGGTTTTATTTGATGTTACTTTTGCTAAATTGCAGTCGGGGTTAATCAATCTGACAGGTTCTCCCCTGGAAATTGATATTTTACGATTGACTCAAAAACGGGAACTGATTCGTCTGATTTTGCAACAGTTTGAACAAATGTTAGACGAACTCGGATTTTCCCAAGTGGAATTTGATCAATTATCTGATAAATCTCCGACAATGCTGGTTGATATTTGGAAAGCGTCTGTTACTAATTTTTTTGGGAAATATTACACTTTACAAGTCGGAACTCAACAGATAGAAGTTGTCCCGGTTCTACTGCGAGATGCAGTGATTGTTCAAACTTCGATTCTTGATAAAATTCCCTTAATTCCCGATTTAGTTGCTGATTTATTATTTCAAGTTCCTTTAATCGTTGATAATACTTCTTGTCCGGTGGGAAGTCCTGAAGCGATGCAACGCGCCGAAGCGATTTTACAAAATTTAGTGATTCAAATGGCGAATGCTGTGATTCAACCCTTGCTGAATCATTTTGCTGATGTTGAAGAAATTAAACAAAAATATTATGATCGGCGGTTGTTCTCGACTCGTGAACTGGAGAAATTTAGAAATAATTTGTCTTGGAAATATCGCGTCGATCAATATTTTGGAGAACCTAAAGAAATTTTTGAAAGTTTATATACTTTACGAGTCTTTGGAGAACGGGGAATTCAAAAACAAGAAATTTATTCTCCCCGTAATGAAGAATTGAAAAAGCTTTCTGGCGTTCAACTGGCGGTGAGTTTGGTGTTAGAAACTCGTGATGCAGTCGCTCCCCGAGTTCGAGCAACAATCTCTTTTCTAGGAAGTGGTGTGGTTTATTTGTTGACTCAAGTTGTGGGTCGAGGAATTGGTCTAATTGGTCGGGGAATTCTACAAGGAATTGGTAACTCGTTCCAGGAAAATCGCGTTAATAAAAAAAATGGTCGTCAACCCTGAAAATTCAAAGAGGAGATGGGGAAGTTTGATAACTGGTAGGGGGAATTCATGAATTCCCTTTACGCTCACGGGTGAGTGATTCAAGAATTGCTGGCAGAATTATCTTAACTTTATTTTAATTCCCTCTTAACTATCAAATGGTATGGTTAACTGGGAGGTTATATTTTATGAAACGTCGTCATTTTCTCGGGTATTCTTTATACTTTATTGTAGGATGTAGCACAACAACGACCCGGAACAACGAACTCGGAAGGAATAAACCTGATCTTCTCCGTTTTACCGTAACTGACGAACAAGGACTAGAAGCATTAGAGCAGAATTATGGTCAATTTCGCCAAGCTTTAGAAGAAGTCCTAGAGACAAAAATTGAGTTTGTCCCGGTAGAAAGCTACATCGCTGCTGTGGTTGCGTTTCAATCCAATCAAGTGGATTTAATTCTCACTGGGCCTTCTGAATATGTGGTAATTCACGCTCGGACTGATGCTTTACCTTTGATTGCGATCGCTCGTCAAGATTACTATTCTATCATTGTTGTTCCCGAACAGAGCAATATTCAATCCTTAAATCAATTAAGCGGTAAAACCATTTCTCTGAAAAAACCGGGTTCTACCAGTGGTCATCTTGGCCCAACAAAATTATTACTAGATGCCGGACTGAAACCGAATGTCAACTATAAAGTAATGATGTTAGGATCACAAGAAGGGATGGAAGCACTCGCTGAGGGGAAAGTCGATGCTTGGGGGGGATCAAAAACGGATTATGAGGGCTATAAAATTTCTGGAAAAAGCTTTCGAGAGATTGAACAAAGTTCTCCCCTTCCGAGTGATTTAATTGTTGCGAGTGATTTTTTAGATCCAAAAGTTGTTGCTGGGTATAAAAAACGGATTATCGAAAATAAAGACCAATTAATAGAAGCTTTAGTCTTGGGTGAAGAAACTCAAAAATACAAAGGTTCTCGGTTAGTTCCCGTTGAGGATAGTGATTATGATATTATTCGTGATGTCTATCAAGCGATTGGCGAAGGGGAGTTAATTCGGTAAAATTTCTGGGATGAAAAAAGTTAGCTCACAACCGAGTGAATTAACCTAATATTAACCTAAGAATGCTAAATTAGTACATAAATGCTCTATCCGGTTCTATTATGCTGCTCGGTAAAACAGTTGAGGAAGCTGAAAAAATAAAGAAAACTCTAAAAATTAGCTTCTCTTCAGTTGTTGGAGGATTATCATTCAGTCAATCTAGAAAAATTTTTTCTCGCTTGAGCATTCTAAAAAAGATTAGCTATGGCTATTGTCTGGCGATTGGAATTGGTGTTAGTGGTACAATTGTGGGATTGATGATCGGAGATTCATCTCAACAAAAAGCATTATCACAACTGACTATAGCTTATCAACAACAGAATATCGTTACCCAACTCGAAAATGCTCTGAAATCCTTACAATCTCATCCTCAACAGTTGATTATTGTTTTAGGAGATAATATTTCCTACGATTACGAAGTGGTGAAATTTTATGATAACTTAAATAGAATTCAACACCAAATTTATAAACTCGATACCTTTACAGAACTTCACGCTGAGGATATTGTTGTTGAGCAAAAGGATGTTCAGAAGCTATTCCAAGCTTACAATACTACAATTAAATCCTATGTTGAACTCATGGAGTCTCTCTGGAAAGAAATTAAGCCAGCGACTCTCGTTCAAGAAGAAATTCCCACCGCACAACAACAAATTTGGAACACCCTGCGAGATCAAGAAGCCACTCAAATTAGTCTAGAGTTTGAACGAATTTCCGAACAGTTAACGCGACTGATTACCAAAGCTGAACTTCAACAAAAGCAAGCGGATATTCAACTCCAAAAAGCGAATAATTTGCGAGTTATGATTATTGTAACCAGTTTATTCCTTTCTACAACAATTGCAATTATACTTGCTATTTTAACCAGTCGTGCGATTGCTCTTCCGATTCAAAAAGTAACGAAAGTTGCTCAACGAGTCACTGAAGAATCCAATTTTAGCCTGCGTGTTCCAGTGAGATCTACAGATGAAATCGGAACCTTAGCGGTTTCTCTGAATCAATTAATTGAATGGGTAGAAAAATATACTCAGGATTTAAGACAAGCGATTAAAGATTTAAAAACGGCTCAAGCGCAACTGATTCAAAGCGAGAAAATGTCGAGCTTAGGTCAAATGGTAGCAGGAATCGCCCATGAAATCAATAATCCGATCAGTTTTATTCATGGAAATATTACCCCAGCTTTAGAGCAGATCCAAGATTTACTGAATTTAGTTGATCTCTATCAACAAAATTGTTCCCAGATTTCACCAGAAGTTGAAGCAAAAATCGCCGAAATTGATTTAGAGTTTATCGCGGAAGATTTACCGAAGTTACTCTCTTCGATGAAAATGGGAACACAACGAATTAGAGAGATCGTGTTGTCGCTGCGAAACTTTTCTCGCCTCGATGAAGCGGAAATCAAGCAAGCTGATATTCACGAAGGAATTGATAGTACATTACTGCTTCTGAATCATCGTCTAAAGTCAGAGATTGAAGTCGTGAAACAGTATGGCAATATTCCCCTGATTGACTGCTATCCCGCACAACTCAATCAAGTATTTATGAATATCATTTCTAATGCGATTGATGCTTTAGAAGAGGCAAAGACTCATATTTTGTATGGCGTGGAATTCTCAGAAACATCTCAAATTACCATTCTAACCGAACAGATTAATACTCAACAGATTCAAGTCAGAATCCGAGATAATGGATTAGGAATTCGTCCTGAGATTAAACATAAACTCTTTGATCCCTTTTTTACGACTAAAAAAATCGGTAAAGGAACAGGAATCGGGCTTTCAATTTGCTATCAAATTATCCAGAACCATCAAGGCAAAATCGAAGTCGTCTCGGAATACAAAAAAGGGGCTGAGTTTATCATCACTCTACCGATTATATCAAAAAAATGCCGAAAATGATCAACCCTTTTTCAAGTTTTTACTCCATTTCAACAAATACCGTCACGGCGGCGACTGCAATCAACATTTCATCATTTTTATCCTCAAGTTCGGCGATCGCCCGTCCTTGCACCACCATTCCGCCTGACTCGAGTTTGAGGCTTTTTTGACCAAAAGGCAACACCGCCAACACCTCATCAGAGCGCACTTGTTCAGGATAGGGAACGGCCACCTGTACTTCAACAATCATCTGATTGGGATGAGTTAAACCCGCCACCTCCCAAACTCCGGGTAAAGCATTGTGAGCGATCGCATTGCGAACCGCCCGTGCTGCGGCTACAGTAGGGTCTTGTCCATGCTGATCAATCCCCATCGCCATTTCAATAATTAAGCGTTTACGAGCCATAATTCAAGCTTTAAATGTACTATTGATGAACTTCCCCATTTGGCATAATCGCCCCATGCAACTGTACGCCAACAGTTGTCGCACTGCTAAATTCAACTCGGGTGAGATAAGCATAACTCAAATTCGCATTGCGGAGATTTGTCCTAGCAATTGAGGCATCCGTAAGATCGGCTTGGGTTAAATTCGCATCACTTAAATCGGCGCGGGTTAAATCGGCTCGTACTAGGTTTGTTCGGCTCAAATCTGCACCACAAAGATTAGCATTACTCAGTTTAACATCAGGTAAGATTGAATCACACAAAACCACCCCAGGAAGTTGAGCCTCTGTTAATATCGCTCGTTCAAGTTTTACCTTTCTTAAATTCGCCCCCATCAGTCGAGCGCCGGATAAATCGGCTTCGGTTAAAAACGCCGATTGTAGGTTTGCTTCTGTCAGGTTAGCTTGCTTCAAAATCGCCCCTCGAAACACCGTTTCCCCTAAATTAGCGCCTCGAAGATTAGCACGGGTTAAATCGGCACCTGTGAGGTTAACACCTTGTAAATCACTACCTCGTAAATCAGCCCCCCGCAAGTTCACCCCTTCGTAAATCCGTCGTTCATAACGTAGGTTCGCCCCCCGTAAACAAGCACCTCGCAAGTCAGCCCCTTGGAGATTAACGCCGCGTAAATCAGCTTGAATCAGGTTAGCATCCAGTAAAATAGCTAGAGACAAGTTAGCCTTGCGAAAATCAGCGCCTTGTAAAATTGCTCCGTGAAGATCTGCATCGTTGAGGTTGGCGCCACTGAGGTTAGCTTTATTGAGGTTGGCGCCACTCAGTTTGCTACTAACTAAGTTGGCTCTGGTTAAGTTGACACCATTGAGATAAGCAAGAATTAATTCAGTTCCCTGTAAGTCGGCGTGGCTGAAGTTAGAATCAATTAAATCCGCAGAGTTTAGATTAGCATTTCTGAGATTAATCCCTCTAAAATCTCGCTCTCCTGCTTGATATCGTTTCAGTAGTTCAGTCGCATCCATCTGGTTTAACCTTTGAGTGAATTGTAGGCATATTCTTGAGTCCAAGCAACCGATTTTTGACCAATTTTACGTCCATAGATTTTAATATGATGAATGGATGTGATTTTCAGAAAGATTAGCTTTTTATGAACAAAAGATGCTGTGGGTTCGGGTGAGGGAATTTCTTCTGCTGCAACGACAATGTGTAAACAACCCGCTTGAGATTTGACTTGGGTGTGAATTCCTCTTGTTTGTAAGGATTGATTGATCAAGCTGGCGATCGCTTTGGGATTTCCCTGTCGAGCGAGTTCCATCATTTTTTGTTGTGACGGATCGATAGTTTGAGCTAATTTTATTTCGCTGGTTTCGAGTTCGTTTAAATCCTTTTTTAATTCATTGACTTTGATTTCTATTGTGTTAATTAATTTTTGGAGTGCCTGTTTTTTGAACTGGAAGCGTTCTTCTGAGGTTTGATTTTTTAGACAGAGATCTAAAAGATTTTGTAACTCATCCCAGGTTTGATTAATGGGGTAGATTGTTTTTCTAATACTATGATTAAGGATGATTTGCACCTGAGATTCTAATTGATTGTTGAGATTTTCTAGTTCTTCGGTTCTCAGCCGGGTTGACATTGAGTGATCAGGAGTGAGCAATGTTTCTGATGTTAAAGGATTTTCGGCTAATTTGGGTTCTTGATTTAATAAAAAAGAGTTTACATTTTCTGACTTTTTTTCTTCAATACTCAAAAAATTTTCTTCTATTTTATCATTAATATAACAAGTGTTTACCTCAAGTTTTTCTTCTAATGTATTGCTTGATTTTTCTTTATTTATTGCGTATATTGGCTTTAAAGCATCTAGTAAAACACTGACAGCTTGAGTATTTTCATCGGGATTTTCCAAATAGTCAGCCATTTTCAATAGATGAGATCTTAAACCAGAAATCATTGGAAAATTTTGCAGCAAGTGTCTTAGTAAATCATCCAAGCTATGCAACTTTAACTGTGACCATTCTTGACTACTAAAATTAAACTCTCGTTCTAAAGTCGAAAACAGTAACAGTTTCACTCGTAAGGGATTTGTATACTGCATAATTCTCCATCTGACATCAAACAGGTTAGGAATAGAAGAGAGAGAATTCAACTTCTGATTCGGCTCCGTTGTTTCTACAGCTTGGGAATTCTGAGTCAGAGTCGATTCAGAAAGATTTTGATCGGCTTGGAAATGAGATGGATTTAATTGGTCTTCTAAATAAAGTTGTCCAACTTGATTAATAATCGTATGAATAATCAGAGTGTATTGTGCTTTTTTATTTATTTTCGACAAAATTTGATCTAGAATATTATACAGATTCTCTAGAGTTTGAGTTTTCCAATATAATTCCTGCACTAAATTTCGGGTCGAAATCTTAATCAACAAGTCTTGATTATTTTCCCACTGTCCTCGACAAGCACAAAGCATCACCTTTTTAATCCGATTCAGGTTAACATCTTTTTCTAAATGTTCAACAACTTCGTTCAATTTTGAGGGACTAGACACCTTTTCCTCCTCTGGAAGCAAGAATTAGAAAATAATTTTTATCTATACTGATTTCCCATTCAAAACTCAGACAATGATGCAAAAGTTCAATATAACCCCAAAAAATAGACCTTGAAGCTGATTCAGCGAACGAATTTCATAACAACACCCTATTTCATTTTAAACGGGAATCTTCTCACCGTGCTAATAATAAAGGGTACAGCAACATTTGCTATACCCCACTGTATGACTGGTATGGCTACAAAGTTTAAATCAAATTAGGTACGGCTTTACACGCTAGCCATCACACCCTGATAGACTCGTTCTGTAACCTCAGCCAAACGTTGCATTCCCGCTTCAATTTCCTCATCACTCGCCGTCAGACTCATGCGAATACATTGCTGTTTGTGTGGCCAATCTCCCGACAAACCGGGGAAAAAAGAACTTCCCGGTACACAAATCACACCCACTTGCTTCAATTCTTGATAAAATTCCCAATCAGAAATCGGTAAATCTTCAAACCAGATCCAAGCAAAAATCGCCCCTTCTCCCCGATGCAAATACCAAGGCAAATATGAAGGCATTGAGCGATCCAAAGTCGCCTCTAAAATGGTAAACTTATTTTGGTAGTATGGGCGAATCACCTCAACCGCAATATCCGCTAACATTCCCGAACCAATCGCCCTCGCTGCGATCGCTTGTCCGTACCGAGAAGAATGAATACAAATATTCGTTTGAAAGGCTTGCAGGACTTGAATAATTTCTTCATCACCAATCGCTACCCCCAACCGTTCACCCGGAAGTCCCGCTTTTGATAAACTAATACAGTGAACAATATTTCCGCCAAAAATCGGTTCCATATCGGTAAAATTCAACGCTGGAAACGGAGGCGCGTAGGCTGAATCAACAAAAACAGGTATATTATAATTGGCTGCCATCGCTGCAATTTTTTTCACTTCATCCTGAGTCAATACATTTCCTGTCGGGTTACAAGGACGAGAAAAAATAATCGCACCCACCGTTTCATCAACCGCAAACCGATCAAAATCAGGATGATATTTGAACCGATGCGTCTCAGGAAAAGTCTCTAATTTGGGTTGATAAGCCACCACCGCTTCAGGAAACAGGCTAACGCTACCATATCCGGTATAATCAGGACTCAAGGGTAAAACGATCTTTTTGAGGGTTCCGTCCTCTGTGTAGCCGCCAAAAGCATTAGCAGCAAAAAAATAAATTGATTGACTTCCAGGGGTAATCAAAATATTGCGATCGCTGAGATTTAGTCCGTAGCGTGAGTTAAAATCTTCAACAATTACATCGATAAACGGTTGATAGCCTTGACTCGAACCATACCGACAAATCACCTCGCCATATTCAGGACTAGACAGAAGTTGATCGGTACAATCTCGCCATAACTGTTCAACTTCAGGTAAAATCACCGGATTACCTGCACTTAAATTAATAAAATCTTTACCCTGACCTGATCTGAGGGTTTCAATAATATCTTTCATAATCGCACGCACCCCACTCAAATGGGACATACGATTGCCAAATTTAGATAAAGCCAGATCCATAGTGCAGCAAACGTACTCGATTGACATTGAATTAATCTTAACCACAGTCGGCCAAGATGGGGAAGTCTCAAAAATAAAATTTGACACACTCCCACCAGTAAACTCTTCGAGTTCTACTGGGGGATTCTAAATCTCACGACTTAGATTTACTGCTTTTACGGCACTTATCTGTTCGCTTTCGCTCACCCGACAGTACGCCTACACAGTCAATTTCTTGAACCACGATCTGCCCGACCGCAGCAATACCTCGATTACAAATCACTTGTGCTGCTGCAACATCGCGATTACATTCGTAGTTGCATTCAGGGCATTTATGTGTGCGCTCGGACAGGTCTTTTTTTCCTGTATGCGCCCCACAATGAGGACAAATTTGACTCGTATATCTGTAGTCAACCTTGCCAAAATAAACCCCCCGCTTCCAGCAAACCCAAGCTAATATATTGAAGAACTGACCGAACCCTGCGTCTAAGGTATGCTTGCCTAACATTCCTTTTGCCCAAGCTCTAAAGTCTAGGTCTTCAACAAATATCATTCCCGCTTGGTCGCACAAATGACGCAGCTCATTTAAAGTGAAAGTCTTTTCGGGTATCTGATATTTTTTGATGAAGTCTTGCTATCTTCTGGTTAAGTTTGTGTCGATTAGCCTCACCCAGTTTCTTTAACTTTAATCTACGTTGCAGTAATTTCAACTCGCCGTGTAGCCGTGTTAAAAATTTGGGACGTTCGATCAACTCACCATCAGAGGTTGCCAAGAACTTATCAAGCCCAATGTCAATTCCTATCGGATGCCCGGAAGCTGGAGTATCTGGAATGCTTACAGGGCTTTGTAAAGATAGCATTGCAAAATACCCGCTAGCTTTTCTCACAACCCTCACCTGTTTAAGTTTAAATCCTTCTGGAATTGGGCGAGATAATCTCATCTCCAACCATCCAATCTGAGGAAGCTTTATCCAGTTATTTGAAACTGGATTGCTCTTCAACTGAGGGAACACAAAAGACCGCATTCGATACTTGTTTTTGAAGCGAGGAAAACCATAACCCTGCTCTTTCATGTTGTTGAATGCTCTTTCTAAGGTTTTGAGAACTTGTTGTAAAACTTGAGCATTGATTTTCTTGAGTTCAGGGTTGGTTTTCTTCGCTTTTGTCAAGCTAGCAGATTGTATGTTGTAGTTGGGATACGGAGCATCCGGTGGGACAATGTACTCTTGCTGCAATGAACAAGAGTTAACTGCACACTTTCTACTACTTATCCAGTCTTTTCGCTCTCTCAAGGCGTAATTCCACACCTTTCTACAGACCGCCAACATTTCTTCAATGGTGGCAATCTGTTCTTGAGAAGGAATCAACTTAAATTCGTAGGTTAGTGTTAACATTCTAAAAATATAACACAGTTCTATCTGGATTTTGTACTCGGCTAGAATTTCATCTTAAGAGGGTTGCTGTTGGTCGCAATTCATCTAGCCGTTAAGTCTTCGACTCTAACGGGAGTCCTCTTGCTTCATTTTTAGATAGATTTTTTCACGAAGACTCAGATTGATGATAGCTTTGATCTCAATAGCAACAGCATTTACAGCGATGATTCCTATTATCCCATGTTGATTTGGCAAGCTGACTTTTATCGCCGCCCTCTCGGTGATACCACCGGACAACCCTTGTGGGAGTTGTTGATCTGCGATCCGAGTCGGAATTTTGAATATCTCGCCTTCTGTCCCCAGTCTCAGGTGAATTCAACTTGGTTGACTCAACAGTTACAACAAGCAACCCAAACCGAGAAACCCGATGTGATTTGGGTTTTTCGTCCTCAATCTCTCAGTTTACTGGAAATCGCAGCGACAGCGTTAGGAATTCCTGTTAAACCCAACCGTCGCACTGCTACGCTTAAACAGTGGTTACAGCAACGGGTTGAAGATTATCCAAAACTCGCAGGTTATACCAACGAACCCTACAAACCGATAGATTTGGATAAACCGCCTCCTGTTCCCATTCCTGAGAATTTATGGGGGGATGTTTGGCGGTTTGCAACCTTACCCGCAGGAGAAATTGTTGATGCGTTTTGCGATCGCCCCATTCCCTTTTTAGAAATGCCGGATTTTTTGCATCCAATTCATTTAAAATTACCTTCAACGGTTCCCGTTCCCGGTATTGTGATTAATGGTGGGCGTCAGTCGATGCAATTAGCGCGTTGGTTAGCAGAAAATCAGCCTGTTTCGTTGCATTATATTCCCGGTTCTCTCGATGGATTAATTTTAGAAGCAGGATTAGTAGATCGGTGGGTATTAGCAACCTTTGAAGATGCAGAAGTTAGCGAAGCGGCTAAGATGTTTACCGAACGCAAACAGTTAACCAAAGGATTACATTTTTTGTTAGTTCAACCGGACGATTCAGGGATGACTTATAGCGGGTTTTGGTTGTTAAGAGCGGAGTAAAATCACAAGGTACTGATATCGATTACAATAGAGGGTTAGGAGTTCATCTGTGGCAGCCAAGGATGTTTTTCACCAAGCAGTGAAGCAGGCTCTAAAAAAAGAGCAGTGGGTCATAACAGCAGATCCGCTTGTTGTGAAGTTTGGTAAAGATAAAGTTTTAATTGATCTGGGTGCAGAGAAAATATTAGCAGCAGAAAAAGCGGGTGAAAAAATTGCTGTTGAAATCAAGAGTTTCTTGAATGAATCGGAACTTTTCGACTACCATGCAGCTTTAGGACAGTTTCTCAATTATCGATTAGTATTGCAGCGTACTGAACCGGAACGAATTTTATATCTTGCAGTTCCGATAGAAACATATCGCTCTTTTTTCAGTCGTGACTTGGCGCAAGCGTCAGTGCAAGAATATCAGGTTAAGATGATTGTCTATGATTCTATTAACGAGGTAATATTACAATGGATAAAGTAGAAAAATATCGTCAAATCATTCAAAAAATATTAACAAAATACAGCAACTATCAGCCTGTAGAAGAAGGAATCGAAACTCAGTTAATCTTTGATACCGAACGAGAACATTATCAACTGTTAGAATTGGGTTGGGAAGATTATGACCGAATTTATAACTGTGTGATGCACCTCGATATTAAAGATGAAAAAATTTGGATTCAACGCAATATAACAGACATTCTCATTGCTGAAGAATTAGTAGATATGGGTGTAGCTAAAGAAGATATTATTTTGGGGTTACAACCGCCCTATAAACGACCATTTACTAAATACGGTGAGCATGAACAAGTAATAGCAGGTTAAACTCCGAGCTTAGTTTTTATTTAAGAGTGAATTTCTAAACTGCTCAATTGACAGGGAATAATTATTCTCTTGAATAGCACGATGGATCATGAGGAAATGGCATACAACTAACTTGAATCTAGGAATCAGTAAGAGTATATTTTATAACGGCATTACCTACTACGCAAACTTCAAAGTCCCTCGCCTCGTAGGAGAGGGATTTAGGGAGAGGTTCTTCAAAGTTCCTCGCCTTACCTCCCTTTTTAAGGGGGGCAGGGGGGATTGGAGAGGGATTTAGGGAGAGGTTCTTCAAAGTTCCTCGCCTTGTAGGAGACTGTTAATAAAAGTTGTTAGTTTTAGAGAAGACGGGGTAAAACGGTTTTACCAAAAGTTTCAATAAATTGCTCTTGTTCTCGATTAACGTTATGTAAAATCAACTCATCAAATCCCAGTTCAATATCTTGCTTTAACCATTCAATATGCTGCTCTACGTTCGACGAAACTCGCACATTTTTTTCTAAATCTTCTAAAGTGACAAATTCTCCAATAGCATCAAATTGTTGAGGAGTTTTTAGATCGGATAAAACCTGACTTGCAAAAATATTATTTCGCCATTGATCATAAGCATCTTTTTTAGCAATATTTTCATCAGAATGATAAGATAACTGAACCTTTAAAATCATCGGTTTTCCTTGTCCTCCTCCCCGATGAAATGCCTCCACAACTTCTTTTAATTGTTCAGGAGGACGAGAGGTGGTTATCAGTCCATCCGCCCAACTACCGAGCCATTGAGCGGTTTTTGCGGTGATTGCAGCCCCAATCATTAAGGGATTTGTTTCTGGGCGAGTATAGAGTTTTGCTTCTTCAATAGATACTAAACCTCGATGGGTTACTGTTTCCCCTGACCACAACGCCCGAATAATATCAACACATTCTTTTAAACGGGTATTGCGATCGCTTTTACAAGGCCATTTCTCACCTGTAATTTGTTCATTTAAAGCTTGACCACTGCCAACAGTTAACCAAAAACGATCAGGAAACATTTCCGCTAAAGTTGCTGCGGCTTGGGCAATAATAGCGGGGTGATAGCGTTGACCAGGGGCGCAAACAATGCGATAGGATAAATTTGGGGTTGCTTGCATTGCAGCGCCTAACCAAGACCAAGCAAAACCGCTTTGTCCTTGCTTTTCACTCCAAGGATAAAAATGATCGGAAGATAAGCATAAATTAAACCCTGCTTTGTCAGCTTGTTGAACATAATTTAACAGTTGACTGGGTTTAAATTGTTCGTGGGAGGCATGATAACCAATTTTAACCATTACTATTTTCCTTTAATTGTTAGCAGTCATAATCTTACTCACGCATTTTAACGAATAATCTAACACCTTTTATTTTAATAATTTTTAACTAAATTTATTCTATCTTTTGGATGATGTAGAGATTCAAGATTCGTTTCTTTGTAAAAATCAACCTCAAGATAGATGATTTAAAATTGATTCTAGAATAAATCACTCAACAGACCGATTCAATCCCTAATCCCTGTAAGGGCGGGTTCTTTGAAATTTATAAGATCCATTCTAGATTAAACTAAACCCGCCCAAATCTATTAAGTGCTAAACCGAAACGCCCCTAAATATTGATAGGTTCCATATTGTTCTTGACTGCTAAATAGTCGAACTTCATGGTTTCCTGAACCCGGTAAAGAACAAGGAATATTAGACGTTTTACGAGTGGGAGGACTACAGAGAAAGGTTTGTCTATGTCCTTGGGGTACAACTTCCGCCATCATCCAACGATTTTTAGAATTTTCTAACTGAATATCAACCTTATTTTGGACTCGGATATTAGAAAGTTTAGGGGAAATTAACCGGAACCCTTCCGCGAAAAATTCAGGCTGTAAAGAGGGCTGTCTAATAAACTCAGGACGAGATAACGGACGAGCCAATAATTGCCAAGCGGAATCATTTGGAAGATGAGTCATAATCATCACTTCAGGAGGGGTCAGTAAATAGTTTGTTCGGTACTGTTTAACATAGTCCGAACCGTTAACATAGCCCGTGTCCCAAGTGACATCCATTAAATACCATTGATCATTAATTTTAATCCCATTCCAAGCATGACCTTCACCGCTTAAACCCCCATTCAAAGTGCGATAATCTCCGGGGATATAAGCCACTTCTAAACCTGCTGCTTTTCCTAAAGCTTGCATCAATCTAGCATATCCTGAACAAACGGCTTTACGAGTTCTAAAAACAGTTTGGGCATCTTGAGGTGGATAATATTTTCGCAGATAAGCGGCATAATCATATTCAATCTTTGTGACAACATAATCATGCAATGCTTTAACGACTAAAAACGGATCTGATTCTCGTTGAGTAATATATTGGGCGACGGAGATTATACTACTTTCTGCTGAAATTGGCATTCGAGTAACAAGGGAATCAATGCTAGTTTTTTCCCAGGGCCAAGAATTAGTTTGCTGTCGAAAGGCGAGAGTTTGTTGTAGACTGGGAAGGCCAGAAGAATCTGCAACGGCTTTGAAAGTTGTGAGCGGATTGAGTACCGTCAAGCAGGAGATTATTGCCAAACTGAGCGCCAATATTTGCTTTCTTGTTCGTCTAATTTTCATCCATTGAAAAATCTGAAAAGATTTGAATAAAATCAATAAAGAAGCTTGCTTATTCATAGTTTTCACAAAACTTTTGCCGGGTAATGTCAGCTTTTTCCGATGATCAACACGCAGAAATGACTATCCCAACCTGCACCAGAGGTAGGAAAAACGTAAGAAATTCAATTGACTCATAATTCGCTCAGAGAGTATTCGGCTATAGGATTAGAGAGTAATTTTACGAATCCTTTTGACTCCCTTGTGAATTTAATTTCGCTCCGTTTATTAGGATTTCCGGGAGTTTTGAGAATTGCTGTTATTTTTTTCAATCTAATTTAATCAAGCTTAAGTCAATTCAAACCCGAACTTTTTCAAGAAGTTTATGGCAGAGATTTTCCTGAAAATCCTCAGTATAGATGAAGGATTAATGAGATCAGTTGTCTTCCTCAATTCCATCAACAACCGTCAGTGTATAGAAAGTTTTTCTGATGGGGTTTACGGCTAACAGTTAAGCGACAAGAGCCAACAATTATTCACTGCGTTAAGCAATCTGACTCTTTAGAGAGGGAAACGAGTTCCCCAAAGCCAGAATTTAGGAAACAAGGGAAGATGCCACGTTAAACTGATAGGAGTCTAGCTTAGGTGAAGATTGTCATGCCTACAGATCGTCGAGTTTCCCGAGTGGCTGCACAGATTAAACGGGAGGTGAGTCAAATATTAATGCAAGAAGTGAAAGATGATCGAGTCGGAAGTGGTATGGTGAGCATCACAGATGTGGAAGTTGCAGGAGATCTTCAACACGTTAAAATCTTTGTGAGCATTTACGGTAGTGAAGAAGCTCGTCAAGAAACGATGGTAGGTTTACGAGCGGCGACGGGGTACATCCGCTCTACTCTCGGTCAACGGGTGCGTTTACGTCGAACTCCAGAAGTTGTGTTTTTAGAAGATCGTTCGTTAGAGCGAGGTGATAAAATGTTATCGCTGCTCAATCACATTTCTGAAAACCGGAAACCGGATGAAGATCAGCAACCTCTGGAGGATTCTTCAGAGCAATACATTCCTGATACTCCTCAACCTGAATGAATCTCTCGCTAGCAGAACAAGTCGCCCAGATGGTCGTGGTCCGAGCTTCCGGTTATCTGTTTGACCATCAAATTCGCTATCCGGTTTGGGAGCCTCCCTCTGCTCAGTTACAACATTGGTTGCAAGACTTGGCCGTGGGTGGGGTTCTTTTAGTCGATGGTAGCGCTGTAGAAATCACGGCTCGTACCCAACAACTCCAGTCTTGGGCGAAATTTCCCTTGCTGTTAGCCGCCGATATTGAAGAAGGGGTGGGTCAACGCTTTGCGGGAGCGACTTGGTTTCCACCCCCGATGACCATTGGAACTCTGGCGGCGACGGATGTGAAAAAGGCTGTAGACGCTGCAAAACAGATGGGAGCGATTACCGCTCAAGAAGCCTTAGCGATAGGTTTAAACTGGATTTTGGCTCCGGTGGTGGATGTAAATAATAACCCGGACAACCCGGTGATTAATGTGCGTTCGTTTGGAGAGACGGAGGGTACTGTTAGTCAGTTAGCGAGCGCCTTTATTCGCGGTTGTCAATCTTATCCGGTTCTCACGACAGCCAAACATTTTCCCGGTCATGGTGACACGGCGATTGATTCTCATTTAGAATTACCAACGATTCCCCATTGCGATCAACGTCTCCATCAGCTAGAGTTGCTTCCCTTTCAAGCGGCGATTTCTACTGGGGTTGATGCGGTGATGAGCGCTCATCTGTTAATAGCGGCTTGGGATGACCAACGACCTGCAACCTTGTCGAGATCTATTTTAACGGGTCAGTTGCGTCAAAAGCTGGGGTTTGAAGGGTTGATTGTTACCGATGCGTTGGTGATGGGAGCGATCGCTAACCAGTATAGTCCAGAAGAAGCGCCTGTCTTGGCAATAGAGGCGGGAGCTGATATTATATTGATGCCTGTTGATCCAGAGGTGGCAATTCGCTCTGTTTGCGATGCGGTGGTTTCGGGTCGAATTTCCCCAGAACGGATTCGAGCTTCTGTACAACGAATTTGGAAGGCGAAGGCGAAAGTCTATCCGGGATGGAATACAAAGCATCCGGGTTTGTTTCCGCCAGAGATTGAGAAACGATCTTTTAGCGGTTTGAGTCAAAGGTTATCGAGTCAGTCTGCTCAGACGGTGGTTTCTCATCTAGTACGGGAGACGTTGAAGATTGGAGGAACTATCCCGTTAGAACGCTCTTCTCAAACTCACACCCCCCCACTGCGAAATTTGGTGATTGTCGATGATTTGTTGAACTGTCCCTTTTTAGGCAATCATACTCCAGCGATCGCAGGTCCTGCTGAATGGGGTTATCAACTGCAATTGATTGACTCCAAAGAGCAACTTGTTCAGGAGTCGCTCTCGTCGGAGGGGGGTTTAACCTTGCTTCAGCTTTTTATTCGCGGAAATCCTTTTCGCGGAAGTGAGGGTTTGACTGAGGTTGCAGAGAATAGGCTTAAGAATTTATTAAAAACGGGTCAATTACAAGCCTTAGTGATTTACGGTAGTCCTTATGCTTTAGATCGGTTTAGACTTCAAATTCCACCGGATCTACCTTACGTCTTTTCTTTTGGTCAAATGCCATCTGCTCAGGCGGTTGTATTGAAAACCTTGTTTGGACTGTCAACAACCCGCCGTTAAGTTCTAGGACTCTAACGGGGGCTTGAAAAAGCCCAAGTTGACCAGCCTAAGTGTCTAGCGCACTACGTTAGAGGTAAGTGTTAAAGTTCCTACCGGAGGATGCGTAGCTAGTCCCCCGCTCTAGAACCAAGCAGTTAAACAGTCGCGTCGGGTCAGTGGTAGTGCTGATTGGAAAGTACCGACCTCTAACATTGGCGAAGCTCACTTTACCCCGAAAGGGAGAGGCGTTAAGCCGAAAAACAACCCCTATGCGTACAGGTAGAACGCACAAGCCTGTAACTGTCCAGGCGAAAGGCGAATGCAAAACGTCGAATGTCGTTAGTACATCCAAGGCGCCATTGGGTTCTCAAAATTAGTAAGGAAGCAGTACGCCCTGCCCTGCTTTCCTCTCACCGTTAAATCAAAAAGATTATAACGGGAGTCTCCAGCAGGTTAGAGAGATGAAAATTGGATCATTCGCCCCCGGAGCTAGTATTTTTCGGCTAGCCAGGGGCAGTTGTTTTATAAATCAACTATGGTCGAATTTACTTGACCAAGGAGAGAGTGTTTACCGGAGTCAAACCCCCGTATGATCACCCTTTGAGGTCTATTTTCGGAAATTTTAATTTCTTTATGGAAAGATTAGAGGGGAATTGTAATCGCTTATACTGAAAAAAATACTTCCCTAAATTCGATTTTTCCATTATGATTAGATACTGATGCCGTAAACCACCAAAGGCAACCCCAAGAGGGCAAATCTATGACTTACACCACTGTTCAATACTCACTCAATTTGATCAAAGACGAGGCTCGCGAACTCGTCAGCCAAGGCGTCGTTAGCCGTCAACAGCCTATCTACACCCTATGCCAATATATTCCGGCTCGGGAATGGGCAGGCGTGGAGTGCGAGTTAGAAGCTTGCAATTTCCTGCTACGAGATCGGATTGGCGATCTGATTGGCTGTGAAAAGTGGGATAACGATTAAACCTTGTTGAACTGGAAACCTAGCAATCATGCTGGTTTTCCCTAGAATAACCCTATGGTTTTCCCTGTGATGTAATCCAGATAACAGTTACCCAAAATTGGGCTGTGTTTGGAATCAGAAGTTACATCACTTCAATCCATAGCACTCAATTAACACGACTCAAACCCATACAACTCAATTAACCTAATAATAGACGACCACTACTGATCTCAAACAACAGTACCATCGAACGGGAGAGATCTCCCAGGATTTTTCCGCTTAAGTTGACTCATCGTTTGCGTGAGTGAGTGGCATTTAGTTTTTTTTACTCTAAAGTGTTAAATTTTGCAGCCAGCTTTTGGAGCTACTTGTATCCCTTCAGGTAGCCTGGAGCTGGCTTATTAAGTAGTCTGTCGGTAGCTCAATCGGAGTTTGAGTTAGTTTGAGGACTCAGAGCCGCGTAGACGTTCTAGCTCTTGTCGGAGGGCTGCAATTTGAGCGGTGAGTTCTTGAAGTTCTTGGGCGGAGTTCGTCGGTTGAGAAACTGAGACTGAGGTTGTAGTCGTCATCGGGGATGAATAGGTTGAGGCTGTCGGCTCAGTCGTTGCGGAGTTGGTTTGTTGCTCTAAGAGAGTATCTACAAACTTGCGGGCTTCAAGTTCAGTTTGTTCTCCTTTTTCAGCCCACTCCTCAGCGAGCTGAGTCCATTGAGACTGCATTTTTTCTAGATTCTCACTTCGCTTTTGCGAATCTTGCAGCATTTCAATCATAGAGGAGGTTGCGCCGAGTGTGACGCGAAACCCTTGGTGAAGAATCTGAGTTAGGTTATCGGCATTCATGAGAATCAGAACATGAGTGGGTTGAAAATCGACGGTCTCTAAGCAGATGAGTCAATTTGGTTGAATATTTTAACACTAGGTTGAGTATCTGAGCTAGAAACTCATAATCTTAGCTAACTTGCTCTAGGTACTGATTGACATCTTCAACAATGCGAGTCAATTCAGCTTCACTGTTCACCTTAATTCGGTCATCTCTGACTGTAATCAGCAACTTGGCGGCAAAAGGACTCGGCCAAATATTGGGGTTACAAAACACTTCTAAAAACACATCCTCCGTATGTTGATATTCCATTGATTTTTGCGGCGTGGGCTTACCTGTTGTACCGGGAGTAGACTTCGCCGCTACTGCTTTGAGTTGCTCCATCAGTCCATCAAGGGCTGTTTTTAAGCCTTGAGCCGCTTCTGGGGTAAAACGAATCGAAACTGAGCCTTGAATCAAATTTAATGTCAGTGGAGCAGTATACATAATTAAATCGAACGGTTTTCACAATTGCCGCTCTGATTTTACCAAGAAAAACAGGTTTAAAGCCCCGTCGTTCACGACGGATTATTTTATGTTACAATAACTTATCGTGGAGCGACAATGATAAACATGATTGTCTATGAAATGAAGCTACAAGGAACACAAAGCCAGTACAAAAAGTTAGACGAAGCCATTCGTACTGGTCGTTTCGTTCGCAACAGCATCATTAAAGCATGGATAGACGGTCAAGTTCAAAGTCGTAACGATGCTTATACCTACTGCAAACTGCTGTCAGACAACCCGAGTTTTCCCTGGGTAAACCAACTCAACTCTATGGCTCGACAAGCACACGCAGAAAGAGCATGGGCATCCATTTAAAAACGGATAGAGAAGCGGAAGAACGGATTAACTTAACTGTAAAACGCATAGATCTTGGCATCTCACAGATAGCTTAATCCGTTAAATCCTTATCCTATCTGTTTTAAATTGAACGATTTTATCAAAATTGTCGGCAAAAAATACCGGGAAAAAAAGGATTCCCAAAGTTTAAAAAATATCAAGTTAGAGCATCTGTTGAATACAAAACATCGGGATGGAAACTTTCAGAAGATAGACGTTATCTAACGTTTACTGATAAGTTTCAAGCAGGTAGATTTAAACTTTGGGGAAGCCGAGATTTACACTTCTATCAACTCCAACAAATCAAACGAGTGAGAGTCATTAGAAGACACGATGGGTATTACGCTCAATTTTTAATCGACCATGAACGAGAAGAAAACAAAGAACTCACAGGAAAACAAACTGGGCTAGATGTAGGTCTTAACTATTTCTACACCGATTCTTTTGGCTCACACATAGAAAATCCTCGCTTTTTAAGAAAAGACGAACAGCGTATTAAAAAGCTGCAACGTCAGTTATCTCGAACAAAAAAGGGAAGTCAAAACCGTAAAAAAGCCAGAAATCGTTTAGGTAGAAAATATCTTAAGGTTTCACGCAGGCGTAATGATTGGGTTTGTAAACAGGCCCAACACGTCATACAGTCTAACGACTTGGTAGCAATAGAAAACCTACGGATACGCAATTTAGTTAAAAATCATCATTTAGCCAAGTCAATTAACGATGCTGCTTGGTACAGATTTAGAGAATGGTTGGAATATTTTGGGAGGATTTATGGGGTGACGGTGATTGCTGTTGAACCCGCATACACGTCTCAAAACTGCTCAAATTGTGGTGAAAAGGTGATCAAAACTCTCAGTACCCGGACTTCACGAATGTCCTCACTGCGGGTATGTAGCAGACCGAGACGAAAACGCCGCCAAAAACATTCTAAAATCTGCACTCAAACAGCTATCAAATCAAGAAACGGATAAGAAATAGATTAACGGATTAACTTGACTGTAAAACGCATAAATCTAGGCTTCTCACACGTAGCTTAATCCGTTTTTCCGCTTAATATCTGTTTTGAAAATACCGTCGGGCAGATGGAAATCAACGCCTCCCGAGAGACTGATCTCTGCTTAAGTGGGGAAACTCAATTGAGTAAGTCAACTCGACGAAAGAGGAAACCCAAATCGTGAGGTTTGGAATCTCCGTCGTTTAGGGCGGAGAGGATGTCAAGCGCCTCAACTGGAGATATAAAACTTAACGTCTAATAGCGAATTTGCAACGTCACAGAGGCTTGTACTTGCTGTTCTCCACCAATAACAGGGGTTTGCGCTCGTTCTGCGGCTGCCATAGCTGCCTGGGGCATCATTAACGGTTGAGGCACAGGCGCACTGGCACTATTAATTTGAATACCGACAATTTCTCGTTTGGTTAATTGCAAAGTCTCCAGAACCGCATCGGCTTGACGTTGGGCTTCTTGAGTCGCCTGTCTCAAAGCCTGTTGTTGAGCGGTTGAAATTGCACTGTCGGAGGCGACAAAACTAACGCCATCAATGCGAGTTGCTCCGGCTTTTACTGCATCATCAAGTAAACTGCCAATCTTATCAGTTGGGATACGGAAACTCACGGTATTTGTCGCGGAGTATCCCGTTAATTCTTGTTGGTTGTTGAGATAGCTATAGTTCGGGTTGAGACGAATTCCGGTGGTTTCCAGTTTCTCAACATTTCGCGATCGCAATAATTCTACTACGGCGGTGCTGCGTTTGGCAGCCTCTTGTTGAACTTCATCAGCCGTTTTTCCCGACACTTCTACCCCCAGTTGAACTTGAGTCATAGAAGTGGGAATATTAACAATACCTTGACCACTAACAGTTAACGTTCTCATTTGTTGTTCTTGAGCGATAACGGGGGGAGTCTGGGAAAAACTGACTAAACCAACAAAGCCTAAACCTAATGATAACGCGGTTAATAGACCCCAGGAAGAAGAATATAGACGAGGAACGGACATGGTAGGTTTTCTCTCAATAAAATTGTTAAGTTGGCTGAGTTGCAAATAGAAGTCTCTGCTTAATTCATCCGTTTCAGTTTGCCCCAATTGAGTTCAGGATATTTCATTAATTTAATTCGGCTTCAACTCTGGGCAATTACTTCATAAGCTGACGGAGAATGAACCGGAAAAGATTCCGAATTGTGACAGTTTTTACAGTGACCCGTGTAGGGGCGGGTTCCGCATTTATATCTATTTCTTACAGACCACTTTTATCAACCCGCCCTTCCCCAATGTTGAAAGTTGCAATGACCTGTTTGTTTTCCATATACCATTGCGTTTCGTGAACGTATTTAACCGCATTAATATCAAGGCCGCCATAGCGATCATTTTCTGAGGTTTGAACTAACTGTTTGAGTTGCTGAAAACAAACCTCACCTACCGGATCAAGAATTCGTCCGAGGGAGATATGTCCGAGATTGGATTGTTGGAGTGAAGCCCAAGGAATCTGTTGACGCAATTGTTCCCGCAGTTGCTCAAATTCCCCATATCCTTTAACTATTATTGTACCATCGGGCGTGATTAAAAATCCCCGATAAGTCATTTTAAAGATTTGAAAATTATTCAATATTTCTCGACAAATTTCTGTTGTTTTGGTCAGTAAATTGTCCTCAACAGTTTCATCGGGTCGTTTAATGATAAATAATTCCCAGTGATAGTTTTGCGGCTGAACTTGATAAAATCTCGTTGAATTGGGGAGTTTTTGAACAATTTGATCAAAAAGGGATTGAAAGCTTTGAGTTAAAGCATCAGGAAGCGGAAGCCCGACTAGAGTTGTCCAAACTTCAAACTGTTTAGGAACAATTTCACCGTTATTGATGTCAAAGAGATTTCGAGACGTTGTTAAAAACTCCAAGGGGAAATCATCAAGGTCTAGCAATCGCTGTTTTAGGGTTTGATAGCGCTGATCAAGTATCATCGTTTAAAATTGTTAGAGCCATCTACTCATTCAACTTTTCAAATATTGTAGCCTGTTCATCCCGTTTTAGATGTCTAATTTCTTTATCTTTTAAACATGACAGAATCTTTAATACAGTCAGAAAGTCGGCGTCGTTCAAGAATTGTTGTTGCGACAAATAATCCTAACGAACCTCGTTCTCTTATTCAACCCGGAACGGGCTTTGATGGGGTTGTCGCATGGGGAATGAATGGAGAAACTGAATGTAGTGGATCATTACTGTATACAGGTCGTCATATTCTCACGGTTGCACATTGTTTTAATAATATTGATGATACTCCCAATCTCAATCCTAATCCTAACAGTTATACGGTCTTTTTTGATTTACCAATAGGTCGAATCTCAATCCCCGCTAAACGGATTTTTGTTCATCCCAATTGGCGATCAGATTATGATAATAACTCAGATATTGCGATTATTGAACTGTCTCAACCTGCACCCATAGAAGCAGATCGTTATCAAATTTACACCGAGTTTGATGAAGTGGGTAAAGTGTTTGAAAAAGTTGGATATGGGGTGAGTGGAACCGGATGGGAAGGAGAAAATTTTGATGAACTTTCTCAAATTAAGCGTCGAGGAAAAAATCGCTATGATGCTTTTAGCGAGATTTTTAATGATGATCCTCAGAGTAATATTGCACCCAAAACTCAACTGGCTTATGATTTTGATAATGGTTCGTTTTTCAATGATGCGTTTGGTGTAGAATATGGTATTGTAGACTTAGGATTGGGTTCAGAAGAAATTGGCATTAGTGGCGGAGATTCAGGCGCACCTGCTTTTATTGATGGAAAAATAGCAGGTTTAAGTTCTTTTGGTCAAAGTCCGTTTGATCCCACAATTGACGTTACAGACTTTAATGATACCAGTTTTGGCGAATTTTTTAGTGATACGAGAGTCTCAATTTATGCGAGTTGGATCGAAGAAACTATCGCTTTATCTAACAGTGGCGATGATTTAATTGTAGGAAGTAATAAGATCGATATTTTAAATGGAAATCAGGGAAATGACACCATAGAAGGCGTAGGGGGCGGAGATACATTATTTGGGGGTCGAGAGAATGATCTCATTAGAGGTGGAGATGGCGATGATTTTCTCTCGGGAAATTTGGGGAATGATTTCTTAGAAGGAGGATCGGGAAATGATCAGCTATTTGGGGGTCAAGCAGATGATATTCTTAATGGAGGAGAGGGTCAAGATAGCCTGAGTGGAGATAGAGGACGGGATATTTTAACGGGAGGAAATGGGGAGGATTTGTTCATTTTATCTAATCAAACAGCAGTGAATGATCCGCTACAAGCGGATGTGATTATTGATTTTAGTTTAGGCGATCGCATCGGTTTAACAGAAGGACTAACAACCGAAAATTTAACCCTAGAAACCGTTAATCTAGATGGAGTTTCAGGTATTTTAATCCGTAATAGTCTAGCCAATACAGTATTAGGATTTGTGCAGAATACCTCAGTCGAGCAACTCTCGGGGAACTTGATCTCAATCTAATCTGTTAATTGGGTTCGTCTTCTATCAAATAAGAACACCAATCACTCCAACTTCCAGCATAAAGTTTTCCTTGATGAATTCCCGCCATTTCCAGTGACCACAAATTCACACAAGCCGTTACTCCCGAACCGCAATAAACGATGATTTCTTCTGCATCTTTTAGATCAGTCCAACGTTGAGTTTGTTGGTCTATTTTAACATATCCGGCTTCATCAGACACCTGTTTCCAGGGATAATTAACAGCACCCGGAATATGTCCGGCGATGGGATCAATGGGTTCCGTTTTTCCTAAATAGCGTTCCGGTTCACGAGAATCAATTAAAGCAACTTTTGGCTGATCTTTTCTCGCTTTCACGGTTTCAATATCAACCACAAAATCAGGATTAATTTTGGGGATAAACTGACCCAATTTAGGAGTGCTTTGAGTATTATTGACCGGATAACCTTCCGCTTTCCAATGACTAAATCCTCCATTTAAAAGAGCGATTTTTTCATGTCCCATGTATCGCAATAACCACCAAAAACGAGCCGCAAAAGCAAAGTAAGAATCATCATAAGCCACGACAAGGGTATCGGAATTAATCCCCATTTCGCTCAAAGTTTGAGCCAATTTTGTTGGCTCTGGGAGGGGATGACGCCCGCCATGTTGAGCAACTGGACTCGAAAGATCGCGGTTTAGATCGAGATAATATGCTCCTGGAATATGACTTTCTTGATATTGGCGCTGTCCTAATTCTACATCGGCTAAGGAAAAGCGACAGTCAACAACAACAACATCAGGATCATCCAGGTGATTAACTAACCAAGAAGCGGAAACCACAAAAGTATTATCAGTCATCTTTTGCTCTCAAAATTAGAAAAAATAAAGGTTCCCTTTCAAGAACCTCATTGTTGATTATACTTTAATGAGACTCAGATATAGATTTTTCAAAGTCCATGCGTTGTTTAGCATTGTAGAGGAAGTAACCATTCATCATCGCCGAAGCCAGAAGACGACCCAAATTTTTACGATTTGTAGTGATACTAACATCAAACTGTTCGGATGGTAAACCTCCCAACAATTGATGGAGACGACGTTCCATAATTTGAGCAACTTCGGGATCGGGTTTGGAAAGTTGAGCGATGGTTTCCGGGTTCATCGACTGAAGATATTTGAACAGTTCATTTCCGTCGGATGAAGCATCGTTGAAAAACTCAGAAGTTCGATTGGACAGATTTTTATCTTGCATTTTTAACCGTTTTTATTTTTTGAAAAAATGTATGGCTCACGTGGTTCCTAGTTTAACCTAAAATCCAACAAAGTTATAGTGAGTAAAACCGAACCCAATTGGGGGATGTTTCGACTTTCATCTTTCTTCGGGGTTTGAATTTGGCTGACGTTGAAAGAACTGTTTTAAAATTGTTTGGGGAGAACGATCCCAAGTATCTTCATGGCGATAGATTAAAGCTTGGTTGTTGAGGTGGTAAGCGGAGGAACCATTGAAGAAAATTTGCGGTTTCCAGGGAAGTCGTAGGGTTCCTCTTACTGTCCAGTCTGCGGTAATCAGATCAACTGCGGTTTGTTGAACTTGATGCAAATCAAAGTAAATTTCGCGAAAAAATAAACCCGCATGAAATCGCAACGTCCAAAAGATAATTCTATAGTTAAATTTCCATTTAAACGTATTAACAGGGTCAGTAAAGTAAATGTCTGAGGTATAAATATCGTAGGAGATATCTTTCTCAAACAGGGTGGGTAAGTCTTGTTTGAGAGTGTTAATAACAGTCTCTATTTTAGCTTGATATTGTTCGGGAGTGAGTGGGGGTGAGGTTTTGGTTTTCATCTTCTGTAGCCTAACTCTAACAAGAATAGTTCAATCTAGAGATAGACTAACATTGTCTTGATATTTTGCAAATATTGAGGTCAATTTCCCTCCTACGTTTATCCTACAGGAGGGAGCATTACTTTTTTTGTCAACTCTCAACCTGAATCCTGTTTATCGAGTATTATTACATTTTACTCGTTGTTGTTCGATGTTGTCATTACGGGGAATGTTAGATAAATTCATTCCGTTTGTATAAATCGTTTTTGCATCCCAAAGTTTCGCGCCGTCTAAGTTTGCTCCTGTTAGATTGGTTGTGCTATCTATAATGGCACCACTGAGATCAGTTTTACTCAAATCAGCACCGCTCAAATCAGCACCACTGAGGTTAGCATCAACGAAGTTTGCGTAGGGAAATTCAGCATTTTTTAAATTGGACTTGCTGAGATTAGCACAGGTAAAATAAGAGCCTTCAAAATAACCATCGCTGAGATTGGCTCCTGTGAGATCGGCTTGTCGGAGTTGAGCATTAACACGGCGGGTATTACTGAGATCAGCACCTTGGAGATTACATCCCTGACAAGATCTCGCCTCTCCCCGGAGAAAGACATCAGAGTTGTTAGTATTCAGTTGAGCAATAGAGGGAGCAACAATAACCAGAGGAATTAATATGCCAACTATTCCTAAAAGTTGAGATTTCATTTTCTTAGCCTCCTAAGCGTTTTATCGGTTGTTTATGTTTATTTTAGTTTGACCCTCTTTGTTTTGTCGATAGAGGAATAAAAAAGGTTCCGAAGATGAGAATAAGCTTATATTTAAATGATCCGTTTATATCCGAAATCCGCAGTTGTATCTCTTGATAAAATATTAGGTTTTCCTGAAAATTATTGACGCTATTCCTGTCAAAATAAGACTTTTGGTTGGGTATGGATCTATCTGGAGATAGATGCAAATTTATTTCCAAATAGATCCACTTTCAGCCCATCAGATTGATGAACAAACTTTAATTATCGTAAACCCGAGCTTCAAAAGCATCTGGATTTTCGTCGCAGTAAACCTCAAAGGCTGTTTTCTCAATTCGTTCAGCTTTTTGGTGTGCTGCTTCGGCTTGTAATTCTTCTACAATATCCCAAGCCGCAGCACATTCTTTGGAAGTTGGGCCGTTTTCAGCACAAGTCGCCCGAGCTTCTACAATGGCTTCTTGAATACGATCTTCGAGTAAAAGCGCTTTAGGCTTCTCGACGAAATCACCTTTTTTGAGGATATCACTAATAGAAATCACCCCGAGCAAGGTATCTTGAATGACGGGTGCTAAATGAATGTGAGTCTGAGCAAACAAACGAGCCACATATTCTACACCCAGGTCAGGGTTAACGACGATGCAGGGTTTCGTCATAATCTCATAAACTCGCATCTGTTTGGGGTCTTTACCGAAAGCGGCGACTTTGTAAATAATGTCAGTTTCGGTGACAATACCATAAGCGTCTTGGTCGTGGCGACGTTGAACAATTAAAGCCCGCAGTCCTTGAGAGTTCATTTTCTTGACTGCTTCAGCAACGGTGTCTGAACCGCGAATGGTCACGACATCAGTCGTCATAATATCTTTGGCTTTGAGCATCATGGCTCTTTCTCCCTTGATTCACTTCAAACTCTAGCTTGCCTTGTTATGGTATCAAAATAAAGCATTGTTATATTGATTCTAAACTGTTAAAATACATCACCTAAAATATTTAAGGATTGGGAATAACTGCAATTACTTGGACTTGATACGTCGATATTGATAGGGTTGATTTTCAGCGCCCCAGATCTGATTTCCCTCTTGGTCGTATCCGCGATCCAAAGTATCCATGCTTTCGGCGTCCAAAGTGATACTATTGGTGACTTTGACAGCACCTCGATAATTAACGGGACAACCATCGGGTTGGGTTTTCCCAATATATCGAGAACCCGCCAACTCCAGAAAAACACTACAGCGATACTCCCCAATATCCTTAACCGTAACCTGACGTTCGGACTGGGGTTTGTTACATAAATTAGCCCAGGCTTCGGGCTTAGGAGGGATAAACGTCGCCGACTCCACCTTCTGACTATCGGCACTGGGAGAAATCTGTAAAAAACGCTGACGGTAGGGTTTATAGAGCTTATCCGTCATCGCCTGTTCTTGGTAGAGAAAAATAGAGGGGGAACGCTGGGTAATCTCCTCAGCATCAGCCACTTCCACCACACAAGCCGTCATGCGAACACTGGGCGAACCGGGAGAAGCTTCAGCTTGGGCGGTTGTTTCCATTACACCTGTTAGATAAGAAGCTACTTCTATCACCTGTCGCTGGATGGAATGGAAGACTAAGCCACATCCAGCTAAACTAGCAGTAGTCATCAAAAAAGCGATCGCAGAACCGATTTTCAGGGGATAACTCACCCATACCTCCATTGCATGAAATAAAATACTGTTGTTTCTATCATTTGCCGCTACCTTGAGAAATTTGTCAACATAATAATGTCAGACCCAAGAGATGGAAATCTCTATCTGCGATCAGCCTGATTGGTCTTTGATATTAAATTTAACCTTACACCAATTCTTTATGAAGCTGCATCTAATTTATCCCCCCAGCCCCCCTTAGTAAGGCAGGGCTGTTTCATTCTCGGTTCAAAAATGCGATCGCCAAATCTTAAAAGCCTTTCTCTGTAAAGAAAAGGAGGATTATTTCAACAGTTTTGAGATTTTCTGTTTAAATAGAGCCTAAAACTTGCCCCCCATCAAAGGTTTAGCGATCGCCAAATTTTAGAACGAAACGGCCCTGCCTTAGTAAGGGGGGAAGCCGCAGGCGGGGGGATCGAAAAAAGCTGCATAATTAGAAAGAAATGGTATTACACATCCTATGCCAACTTACACCGGAATTTCAAGTGAAGCCTTTCGTCATCCCCTCGACAAACAAGCGGAAATTGCCCTCCGCAGTGTTCCGGGGTTTGATTTAATTGCCAGTAAGTTTGTTGAATTTGTCTATGAACGGCCTCAATACGTTTACCTGATGGGCAATAGTATTCAAGTCGGGCCGCGTCAATATGCCAGCATTTATCATCTTTTTCGCGAATGTGTCCGCGATCTCGATGTCTTGAATGAACCTGTTTTATTTGTAGCACAAAATCCCCAGGTTAACAGTTATGCTTTGGGTCAAGAACGTCCCTATATTGTCCTGAATACAGGTTTATTAGATATCGTCGATGAAGCCCAATTACGAGCCGTTTTAGCCCATGAACTCGGACATATTAAGTGTGGTCATCCGATTTTAAATCAGATGGCTATTTGGGCGATGGGTGTGGCTTCGACCATTGGAGAAATGACAATGGGATTAGGGAATTTAGTCAGCAGTGGATTGATTTATGCTTTTTATGAATGGCGACGCAAAGCAGAACTTTCGGCTGACCGGGCGGCGTTGTTGGTAACAGATGATCTAAAATGTGTTACTCAGTCGATGATGACGATGGCGGGAGTCAGTGGTAAATACGCTTCTGAATGTTCTTTGGATGAGTTTATGCGTCAATCAGAACAGTATCAGAATCTTGATAGCGATGGTTTAAATCAAGTGTATAAATTTTTGTTGTATAACGGCGGTCAAGGGGGAATGTTAACTCATCCTTTCCCCGTTGAACGTCTTCAGTATTTACGGGATTGGGCAAATTCTGAGGACTATCGACAAATTCGTTTAGGAAACTATAAACAAACGGTTTCTGAAGGGGTTGTTGAAGTCGAAGTCGAAGAATCTACTGATGAAGTCGAGACGTTACGGCGTCAAATTGACGAGTTACAACAGCAAATCAATCACATCAAATCGGGTCAAGCAGAAAATTAGAAACAATGGGATGAGGAGATTTGCTTAACGGCAAAGGATGGGGACACAGACCTTGAATCATTCATCCCTCATCCTTCCTCAACTCGGGTTTATATCCGGAATTGACGAACTTGGAAATGAAGGATAAGGTTAAAGTAAAGCGTTAAAGTAGGGGAATATCTCAAATGTTAGGGACTTTTGATCGGAAAAAAGATAATTCGGGCGGGTTTAAGCCGAATTGGGGTGATTTTTTTGGCAAAGGCGCGATTGTATTAGCCATTTTAGCCGGTACCATGTATCTGACTAATCCCGAACGAGAAGAATATTTGAATTATGCTTCGGGTCGATTAGCAGCAGAAGCAAAAGAAAACTGGTGTAAGGAATCTAATGTCCCTGATCTGTTGAGTGGGATTTCAGGATCTTTAGTTGATGCTTGTCAATCTTTATTGACGACTCAACGGGGAACGATTAAGAAATATATTGATAATTCAACTCAGCGTCAGAATGCGGTACTGTTTAGCATTTATACCACAGATTTAGTCGATCACCGCTATCAAACCATTGGAGTTTTTGGTAATTTTCTCACCTTCTCCTCAGAAGATATAGAAGATATAGAAGAAGCAAAACCAGTCGAGCCTGTTTCTAAATAATTGAATGAATTGATGTGATCTGTAAGTTTCGCCCTCATTCTTCCAGAACTCTTTGTTGGGTTTCGTTCCTCAACCGAAGCTACTACTTTTTTTGTGGTTTTCATAACCCTTTGTTGGGCTTCGTTCCTCAATCCAACCTACCATTTGATTAACCCTCTAACGCTTTATCTTTTGATTTTTTGGGCGCAAGCCTTGCGCCCCGACATTTAAAAAATCATTTGTTGATCAATTCTGAATTTCCATCACTTTTAGATTTTGATCGGAAGTTGGAATTTTATTAATTTGTTGAGTTGTTGGACTGAGAAGAAGTAAGCGCTCGGGAGCAAGATGAACAAACCAAGGAAACGGACGATTTTTAAATTTTTCCCATTTTTCCTTAAAAACTTCTGCTTGTAAATGATAATCTTCAGGACTATTTGAGGAGGGTCGATGAAGTTTCAGGAAAAGTGTCATGCGGTGTTGGGTTTCACTGGTCATCGCTAGCCAACAGGGGAAAGTATTGGGATGATTTTTGTCTTCTAGAAAGGTAAATTGATGAGCGCGAAATCCGACATGAGAAAGGGTATCAGGAATCGGTTCAACGGTTTGTAAAATACATCCCCAGTCAATCGCTTCAATTTGATGTTTATTCACAACAACAGCAGGTGAGAAGTTCTTACATCCGGTTAACTGTGCGACTCGAAAAACAGAGGGATGTTCAAAGATGTCTTGTTTGCTTCCTTGAGCGACAATTTCACCGCTATCAATCACTAATAAATTTTCACAAACCCGATAGGCTTCTTCTAAATTGTGAGTTACAAATAATGTTACTCCATCGTGATGCTGAACCGTTGAAATAATCAATTTTTCGACTTGATCACGCAGATGAGTATCTAACGCTGAAAGCGGTTCATCCAGTAATAATGCTTCCGGTTGACTCGCTAACGCCCTCGCTAACGCCACCCGTTGCTGTTGACCCCCGGAAAGTTCACGAGGATAGCGATCGCCCATTCCGCCTAATTGAACAGAAATAAGCTGTCGTTCCACCTGTTGTTTAATTATACTAGAAGATAACCCTTTGGGTAAAGCAAACGCAATATTTTCAGCTATCGTTAGATGAGGAAATAGTGCATAATTTTGAAATAAATAGCCAATATTTCGCTGAGAACTGGGTAAATTAATCCCTCGTTCGGAGTCATAAAGTACCCGTCCGTTGAGGATAATTTGACCGCGATCTGGTGTTTCTAAACCCGCAATACAACGTAAAATAAAGCTTTTCCCGGCACCAGAACCGCCTAACAACCCTAATGGTTGATTGTGGGTACTGAAAGACACATCTAAAACAAAATTTTGCAGTTGTTTTTGGATATTAACAAGGAGTTCTGGTTGGGAAATTGTCTCAGAAATATGAAGGTAACGATATCCATAATTCCCCAAAGTATCTTTTAATTTTTGGGCTTTTACACCTTTTATATAACTCGATTCTTCTGACCAATTGACCGCCGTAATAATGCCTAAAGAAATGACTAAAATAACCACAACCCAGGCAAAAGCTACATCCATTCTGCCACCTTCAGCCGCAAAAAAGATAGCAACGGGGATGGTTTGAGTGCGTCCGGGAATACTTCCTGCTAACATTAAAGTTGCCCCAAATTCACCCAAAGAACGAGCAAAAGCTAGCATTGTTCCTGAGAATAATCCAGGTTTAGCAAGGGGAAGCATGACTCGCCAAAAAATCGTCCATTCAGAAGCGCCTAACGTTCTCGCACAAGCTAATAAGCTGCTATCAATTTGTTTAAACGCACCTAAAGCCGTTTTATACATTAAGGGAAATGCTACAACTGTCGCAGCAATAACAGTCGCATACCAAGTGAAAATTATAGAAAAGTTAAGGCTTGCAAAAAAATTTCCAAAAGGCCCATTTCGGCCAAATAAAAGTAAGAGCAGAAAACCGACAACGGTTGGCGGTAAAACGAGAGGAGCGGTTAAAATACTATCAATTAATCCTTTGCCTTTGCCGCGATAACTGAACATTAAACGAGCCGCAATTATCCCTAAAAAGAAAGTGATAATAGTGGAAATAATTGCAGCTCTAAAGGAAATCCAGGCCGGAGATAAATCAGAAAAAATTTCTTCAAACATGAATCTATTTATAAGGTTAGATAACTTCGTAGGGGTGCAAGGCTTGCACCCGGAATTAATTGGCTTGCACCCGGAATTAATTGGCTAACCCAAAACCATAGCGCTCAAATAAAGATTTAGCTGTATTACTGGATAAAAAGCTAAGAAATTCCTTGGCTGCTTCAGGGTTTTTGCTATTTTTAACAACAGCAATCGGATAAATAATCGGAGAATGAGACTCTGGGGGTGCAGTTGCCACAATTTCTACTTTTTCAGAGAATTTAGCATTAGAACTGAAAGTAATTCCGGCATCAACATTACCCGTTTCCACATAGGATAAAAGTTGACGTACATCTTTGGCATAAACTTGTTTGGGTTGGATGGTTTCAAAAATATTTAAAGACGTTAACACTTCTTGAGCATATTTTCCAGCCGGAACACTTTCCGGTTCACCTACTGCTATTTTTGTGACTGTATCTGCTGTTAAATCCTCAAACCTTTGAATTGTACTTTCTCCTTTGGGGATAATTAAAACCATCTCGTTTTTTAGCAAATCTTTGCGCGTTTCATCCAGTAATAAGCCTTTTTCTTGTAACTCATTTATTTGTTTAGGGGCAGCAGAAATAAACACATCAACGGGAGCGCCTTGTTCAATTTGTTGTTGCAGAGAACCAGAAGGGCCAAAATTATAAGTCAGTTTAACTTTGGGGTTTTCCTGCTGATAAAGCGGTTGAATGGCGTTCAGCGCATCGGTGAGACTGGCTGCGGCGGAAATGATTAATTCGGTTTGTTCCGCCGAACTGACTGGAGAACTGGTTTGTTGAGGTTCTGTGCTTTGGGGAGTGGTTTGGTTACAGCCAACGGCTAGCAGTAGGGAAAGGACAAAGCCACAAGCCAGGTTGAGGATGCGACGACGATTCATTTGAGTGCTAGTTTTTTTGACTTTTGTATAAAATACTTGACATATTAAGTTAGATTTTTTTAAATTTTTGTATTTTTATATACAGAAATCCCAACTAAAGTGATGAAAAACCCGGTAACTTTAGCGCTCACCGGGTTTTGAGGATTCTTTGCAATTCCCTAATAACTGCTAAAAAAATATTCTTTTCAAATCGTTAATTAGACTACTGAATCTCTAAGTCTTATTGATGTATTGTATTAGTATTGAAAGAGTAAAGAGAAAGCTCAAATGGAGTTTTAAAATACCCAATGTAAAACTCCGTGTCCAGAAGGAGAACACGGAGCGATTCAGAATGGAAAAAGTAAAGTTAAAGTTTGATCGTAGTCTCGTAGATTCGTTGACAGATGACTAGAATCGTTAGAGAAATCAGAAGCTTCATGAAGAGTGGAGCGAGTAAAAATCCACAACCCAGAATCACACATCCAGATAAAATCACCAAAATAGTATGAATTTCATCCGGGTCAGCAAGCTTCAGGAATACTGTAGCAACGACAGCAATAGACAAACACAGATAAAAGATAATCACGAGAGATAACCTAACTAAGAACAAAAGATTAGTTAGTCAAAAAATGGTCTTGGGTTGAAATCCAATACAACTCTAACCAAAATCGAGGATTATCTTTTTTAAGTTTTGACATGGGGTCACGAATGAGACGTGTTGAATTAATACAAACGACCTCAATTAACCCCATATTTTCAGCAATATCCTTGAATGCTTCTTGTTGGGCAAGCAATTCTCGTCTTCTTTCTTGAGGATAATAAATCCCGAGATAGTAGAATTGTTTGCCTGAGCGTTCAAGATAGCATTCAAGGACTTTGACATAACACCAGTCTAAAACCTTTCCGGCTTCAGGATAGTAATTCTCGACAAGATGAACAAACTCTTGAACGAGATAGTCACGACTAATCATCATAGACGTTGATAGGTAAGCCAACTTGGTCTTACATAGGGTAAACACCAAACCTTCGTACAAGGATTTTTCAGCTTCTTACATTTGTTTTCAAATGTATTAAATCGATGCTGAAAATCCTCATATTTAGAAGTCTCATTCAGCTCTTTGACCGTAGTAATCGGACAAAATTCTTTGATTTCTTTGCAATATTGAGGGGGAAAATTAGAAATTTTGATCGTGCGATGATTTTTGAGATCGAGTTCTTTTTCTAACTCTTGATCAACGAGAAACTCACTATAATTAGCCAAGTTATCAAGGCCTAAGACATTTAGCCAAACTTCGGTTGCTAGCCAAATGCCAGTTTTGATGAAGAACTTTTTCCACCGAATTTCCATTAGCCCTAACCTTCTGATTACAAGATCCGATCTCCTTCACTCGGCTGACTATTACCCTAGTTCATTAAGCCTTCATGTGATTTCAGAGAAGTTGAAGCTGAATCGACATTCTAGGGTGAAGTGAGAGCGGAGTTTACTTAACTTGAACTTCATTTTGGACTTAATCTGAACGAGATTCAGATAATAGATAATTGCTGAAAGTTTCAGTAAGTTGTTAAGACTACAACTTTCAACAGGTTTTAAATCTTGTAGTCGCTCATTTGGTGAGAAACGAATGTTGATCAGGAAAAACGGATGGGAACCCGTTATGAGTCACCCTTAATTATCCGTTTTTCCACACCCTATCCGTTTAAAAATTAGCCGAGATAAGCTTCTTGATGGGTTCTAATCGTGCAATCAGAGCGAGGATAAGCAACACAAAGCAAAACCCATTTCTTTTCTAATTGTTCGTCATCGAGGAAGCTTTGATCTTCTTGATCAACTTCTCCTTCTTCAATGCGACCTAAACAACTAGAGCAAGCACCAGAACGACAAGAAGAGGGTAAATCAAAGTCTTCTAGTTGTTCTTCAGCCGCTTCTAGGATATAAACATCTTCTGGAACTTCAATCGTTACATCCTTTTCTGGGGGCTTTTTCTTGCTGCCTTTGATCAGGCGAACTTTGTAGGTTGCAGTCATAATAATATTCTCCAAAAGTTGGTCGAGAGGTTTTGGGTTTTTTAGCGTTCAATACGCTCAAAACATCAGACTTTGAACCTTAGCTACAAGGTGTAGCAGAAGGGGTACAGTCACCTGCGGCAAAGGATTTACCACAGCCACAGGTTTCAGTTGCATTGGGGTTTTTGAAGACAAACCCGCTTTGCGTCAAACTTTCAACAAAGTCAATCACAATCCCATCCAAAAGCGGCGCACTTTTCGGATCGACATAGATACTTACTTTGTCCTGCTCGAACGTCAGATCATCTGGCTTGGGATTGCTGGTAATATCGATTGAATATTCATAACCATTGCAACCGCCATCAACCACAGCCAGACGAACACCTTTTTGAGCCTCAGTGCCACCTGCACTGCCTCGTACAAAAGTCCGAAGCCTAAAAGCAGCTTTTTCTGTCAAAATAACACTCATCTTAGTCTCCTGAAGGGTGAGAAGAGGAAGTTTGCGCGTGGTTAGCAGGCTAGCCTCTCCAATGAAGGGTACAAAAGCTCACTAGCCGATCCCGCTTGATCAGATTTGCCTTGACCACAAATCTGACAGTTAGGATCATGGTAAGCGCGAAGTTTCGTAAATTTAGCGTTCCCTAAATCCATCGTTAGAAGTTGCCCGTTTAGAGTTTCTCCTAACCCTGTAATCAACTTGACAGCTTCCAGCGCGGTTAGACAAGCCAGGGTTCCTGAAACCGCACCCAAAACCCCAAATCCCCACCGATCCCACTGGGGTTTTTCAGGAAAGATGCACGATAGACAGGGGGTTTGACGAGGGATAATGGTCGTGAGGTAAGCCTCCATTCCACTCATCGCTGCTTCAATCATGGGTTTATCCCACAACACACAAGCAGCGTTGAGTAAATCCCGTTCATCAAAGTTGTGAGCGCAACTTAGAGCCAGATCAGAGCGTTGAACCAACCCATCGACGTTATCCGACGTAATGAATTCCGGAATCGCCTCAATTTCGACATCAGGATTGATTTGAGATAGGGTTTCCTTCGCCTTTAGCACCCTCGGTTGACCGACCCAATCATGAGTCATCAAGATTTGACGGTTCATGTCATCGAGGCGCAAGTCTCCTCCCCGGACTAGGATTAATTTGCCAATCCCAGCGACTGCGAGGTAAAGTGCGACGGTTCCCCCCAATCCACCCACGCCTGAAATTAGAGCAGTTGAGGCTTTCAGTTTGGCTTGTCCAGCTTCTCCGAAACCGGGAAGTTGCATTTGTCGGCGATAACGTTCGAGTTCTGTTGGTGTCAGTTCTAATCCGCCCATGATGATTATGATTCAGTACCGATGTCTTTGGTTAATACAACGTTTTTGGGTGCGTCTTTGAAGACTTTAAAGAGTTTGGTTTCGAGCGGGCTAGACGTCTTAAAGACTTCATAGGCTTCCTCTAGAGCGAGCTTGTATTTGTCTAGTTTTTCTGCTTCGCTCAGATCAGGAAAGGCGCTGTCAATTTCTTCAATTAACAGAGAGAACTGTTTTAAAATATGAAGACGATTGACGTTGACAAAAGTTTGATCGTAGGGCAACTCAAAGAAGATAAAAAATTCTTCGGCATCGACGAGTTTTTTGAAGTCGGCAAAGCTTTTGGGGCTAGAAGTTGTAGTCGTCATTTGAGTTGAGCCTCCCAGGTTTTGAGTTGTTTTTTGAGATCAGATAACTCACGAAACACTTCGTAAGTTTTAGCTGCTTCTTCTTGCAGCTTTTCAAAATCGGTAGGTAAACCTTCTGCGAGATCATGCAGATCCATTTTCATTTGACCTGCTTGGCTATTGAGGCGTTTGATTTTGGTTTTCAGTTCCTCAACAGCTTCGCTCGTTGGAATTTCAGTCGTGTGAGTCATTCCATCAACTCCTAATCATCCAGTCACTTAGCAGTCAGAAAAAGAAAATGATTTCCTTTTCTCTGTGAGAACATTTAAGCTTTAGCAGCATCCGCAAACTTTTCAATGCTCTCGATACCGGATTGAACCAGTTTTTCACCTTGGGCTGCTAATTTTTCCAAGGAATCAAAACCAAAACGTTGAGCGTCCCGCAGCGTGCGGTTAATCACAATCAGGCGACCTGTCCAAACTAATGCCCAACCAAACCCTTCGTGACTTAAATCAATCACCACTTGGCAAAGTTTTCCGGTTTCTGTTTCGACGCAAGCCGCTACAGCTCTATAAAAACACAGAATCCGAAGTTGGGTGGCGGGATCGACTTCTCCCTCAAGCGAAATAGAGCGTTTTTTGTCTTTGGTGACAATAAAAGGAGAGAGAACTAACTCATCTGACCAACTGCGATAAACACCGTAGTGATCTTGAGCGCGAATTTGTTGGACTAGCGCCTGTAACAATGGATTGGATTCAACAATATTGGTACTGGATTCGCGGGTAGCAGTTTGTGTTGAACTCATAGTTGGTTTGTTCGTCATTACTATATTAGGCTCGGAGCAAAGACATCCAAATTGAATGTCTATTTTGTAAAGACGTGGCATCAACACGTCAGTACAAACTTTTAGCAAGATAGAAGACCCGGATGAAGGGATTTATTCGTCTTCTTCCTCAAGACCAGCGTAAGAGAATTTTTCTTCTTCTTGCTGGATGACTTTCCGCAACCACGGCGGCGGATTGCCATTGAGAGTTTTGACTAACTTATCCAGAATTGCCGTAATTTCCTCTTCATCCGATTGGGCTTTCACGGGCGTTATTTTTTTGCGAATTAAACGCGCCGCCGCACTGCCTCCAATCGCTGAAACATAAACTAGAGTGCAGTCGGATAGTGCCTCGATTTTGGGAACTAGCTTATCTTCATTCCCATCTTCTTTTAGATTATCATCAAATTCCAGGGTATTTGAAAAATTATAACCCTCTTTTGAAACTTCGTAAACATCAATTTTTTGTGCCGATCCAAAATGAGAATTGATGTGAACTTGATCGCAGGTTGCGAAAGCAACTTTCATTTCATACCTCCTTTAGCTTGCTCTTTTTAAGGGAACAGACAGCCCTCGGGCTGGAAAGTCAAAATATTCTCTAGCTCGTTCTAAAGCATTTTGGATAACCCTTTCACCTTCGTAGGTGAGATGTTCCACTGATTCAAAACGAAAGCTATCGGTATCTCGCAAGAACTGAGAAATCACCAAGAGGCGACCGCAAAAGACCAGAATCCAACCGATATCATCTTGACCGAGATTGATAAAGATCTCAACCCTTTGACCCGTTTCTTGCTCAAGACGAGAAGCTACAGCCCGATAAAAAGCTGAAATCTTTTGTAGGCTTGGGATATCGTTATCCGCCCCTAAAGTCGAATAGCCTATTAAAGATTTTAGCAACAATTCATCGGATAAATCTTGATCAGCAACTGTCGTATCTTGAACACGAACTTGTTTAACGATCTCTCTGACAAAAGAAGGATTGAACAGAGAAGAATTGGAGTGGGAAATGGCTTCAAGATGAATCATAGTTCTAGGTCTTACGATGCAGTGTAGGAGGTGAATGATTCGCAACTCTTGTCAGAAACATTGGCGAGAATATAGACTCTATTAAGTCAATACATATCGGGGCTATTCCTTTTGATTTTATCGAATTAAAAGCGGGGATTTTCCACTTTTAATTTTGATTTTAGGATTCTTCAGCCTCGATAAAAAGATTACCTAAATCCATCAGAAACTGAATCGTTCCGCGATAACCAATTAAGCATCTTTGACCATTTCCAAAACGATCAAAAATTGGATAACCCATACGATAAAGAGGAATCTTGAGTCGTTCAGCAATGGCTCTCCCGTGAGAGTTTGTAATCAACAAGTCTGATCCAACTGCTAAATTTTCAAAGTCTTCTAAATCGCCTATCGTCACCGATTCAATTGGTAAATTTTCCAGTAACGGAGATTTAGTTGTCGTCACAGCCGCTTGAATTTCAGCGCCCATTTCATGTAGCAACCAACTGGTTTGATACAGCAAATCCGGTTCCATTGCCAATGAAATGCGCTTGCGACCAAAATAGAAATGCGTATCTAACATCGCATCCTGCAACTGACGTCGTTGACGATTGAACTTCTCCGGCACCTCATAGGGCTGAACAAAATGAGCATCTTGGCGGGAGTGAACAATCTTCGACAGACGCAACAAAAACCGATCCATCGCCTGCAAACCGCTTAAGCGCGGAAACACTTCGTAATTCGTCCCGAACTTTTGCTTCAAAGCGTCCGCCGACTTCCGCATACTTTCGCCGATCGCTAAAGTAAACGTTGATTCCCCCAGACGGCGCAAATCATCTAACGACGTTCCTCCAGTGGTTACACTGTTGAACCCATCATCGAGATGCCCATCCATCGATCCCGACAAATCGGGGATCATCACAGGCGTTAACCCAAAGGCTTCAACAATAGCCTTCACTTCTTCAACGTCACCCGGCCCCAGGAGCGAACCCGCTAAAATTGTTACCCTTGGCTTGACTTCGCTCGACAAGTTTGGTATAATATCCTCGGATTCAACGAAAGCCCCGTAATAAGTGGTGACAATCTCCTCAACGGTAGCCGCATAACCATCTTGCATTGCCCCTTTATAATCGGGAGTCGAAACCGAAATAATCGGCAACCAATCTAACTCTGGGTGCTGGATGCGGAAATCCTTGAGGATGCGTTGCATATCATCCCCCCGGGTTTCCGTTAAGCCTGTCGTCAACAGACCGATCACATCGGGCTTTGCCTTCTCAACCAAAGTTAAGATCGCAGTCGTTATATTTTCCTCTCCGCCCAAGATGCTACTAACTTCCGTCATAGCCGTCGTAGACAGAGGAATCGCTTCTCGGAAGTGACGCACTAAAATCACTTTGGCAAACGCTGTACAACCCTGAGAACCGTGAAATAGAGGAATCATTCCCTTCAACCCCAGAAATGCCAGAGACGCACCCAGAGGAGGACTCAATTTTAAAGGGTTAACAGCCGCCGCTTTTTTCGGTTGAGTAATAGTTGTCATATCTTCTACCAGGGAACGAGGAACAGGGAATAAGCTAGGCGCAGCGCAGACCTTGTGAACTCTTGAACTTGTGAACTCTTTAACTTCTAACTGGTCACTGTTAACTGGTCACTAAGATTGCGAACTGTGCTTCTGCCGGAAACCGCCGGGCCGCAAGTTCGCGCTGGTCACTGTTAACTGGTCACTGGTCACTGGTGACTGTTCACCCTTCCCAGTTTCCCAAGGTGCGGGAGTCCGAAGTTGTTCCCAAATCGGGGAGTAAAGTGCTTCTTCAAGTTCTTTAGCCATCTCAATCATCCCCTCGTAACCCGCATAAGCATGATGGCGTTCTTGGTTAATATCAAGGAAAGGAACACGAGCCTTCAATGCCGTATATTGGTTACGACCTCCAGCAATTAACAAATCCGCTCCCGTTTGCTCAATCACTTTCAGCAATTCTTGCGGACTGCCTTTTTCAATCGTGATTCCATCTTTACCCAACAATTGCTTAATGCGAGCCTTATCTTCTTCGGTGCTTTTCTTTGTGCTAGTGGCAACCACCTCAATCCCTAAATCCTTCGCTGCCGAAATAATCGACCAACTCTTAACCCCTCCGGTATACAACACAACCCGTTTACCTTTGAGTCTGCTTCGATAGGGCGCAAGCTTTTGGTCAAGGGCTGCATTTTCCGAAGCAATTAGTTTTTCTACCCGTTGTTTCAAGGCTGGATCGCCAAACTTCTCGGCAATATTTCGCAGACAACGATTCATATCGTCAATGCCGTAGAAAGACTCTTCGATGAAAGGAATGCCGTATTTTTCCTCCATCTTCCGCGCCATATTGATCAACGCTTTCGAGCAGATCATCACATTCAACTTGGCACGGTGGGCGTAGCAGATTTCTTGATAACGAGCATCTCCGGTGATTTTTGATAACACCCGAATGCCGACTTTTTCCAACAACGGAATCACATTCCACATTTCCCCGGCGATATTATACTCACCGATGAGATTAATATCGTAAGGTGTGGTATACTCAGGTTCAGCCGTACCCACTACATGGTCAAGTAAAGCTTCTCCTGCCAGTCGATTCCCTAAGTTTTTGCTCCCTACGAAACCCGCCGCATGAACAGGAATCACGGGTGTACCGAATTTTTGAGCGGCGGCTTCACAAACGGCATCAAGATCATCTCCTATCAGAGCTGTCACGCAAGTCGAATAGACGAAAACGGCTGCGGGTTGATGATGTTTAACGATTTGAGCGATCGCTTGATAGAGTCGCTTTTCACCGCCAAAAATGATATCGTTTTCTGTTAAATCAGTCGTAAACCCAGTTTTGTAGGTCACGGGACCCGATGAAAGACTGCCCCGACTTCCCCAGGAATTTCCCGAACAAGCAATAGGGCCATGAACTAGGTGAGCTGCATCAGTAATCGGTACAAGCGCAATAGAGGCTCCGTCAAAGGCACAACCCCCTTGAGCTGCTCCAGGTTGAGCTTGTTGTTTACAGGCTTTCTTGTTGGGTTGTCCGGCGTGAGAATGATTATGTTCGCAACCTGGCTCGTTAACCAGTTCTGTGATTTTGCCTCGGGTGAGTTTCATAGCAGGGATGTATCGTCTACAGTTATCAGTTTTACGCTGTTAAACCCATTAACAAATGTATTGGGAGATATCTTCACCGCATTCATCGGCTAGGTAACTCAAAGCCCGGAAACGCAAACCGACAAACTCGTTATAGAGAGGATTCAATTCACATAAGGGTGGAATATGAAACAGCTTGCGTCCGAATAGAGCAATATCACGGTCAAATGGACAATCACAAGGAATCAGTCGGCAGATGATGTGAGCGTAGTTGGCGTTTTTGACTTCGATCAGGTCTACCCAACGGCGTAAGGGAGCCAAAAGGTCAAGTTTAGGTTTGGCGGGAGATGAAGGGGTAGAATAAGTATTAGCTTGGTGGGTATGAGTGATTGCCATAGCAACCTCTTTTACAGTAATCAGTTTACGGTTATCAGTGATCAGTGTTTTCAGTTATCAATTAACAGTTATCAGTTATCAATATTTTCTATTCACTGGTCACTGTTTACTGATTACTGTTTACTGATTACTGTTCACTGTGTAGGAAGCCCGCTTTTTGGCGGGCTAACCTAGTGAGCGATTAACGAACCAAGTCGAAGGAGATGTCGGTTTTCGCTACGATGCTGGTGCTGCGATCTAAGTCTTCAAAGATTGTATTGACAATCCAGTTCAGCAGGTTGATCGCACCCGAGTAACCAATTGTTGAATAGCGGTGCAGGTGATGACGATCAAAGATCGGATAACCAATACGAACTAAAGGAATCTTGGTATCGCGCCACAGGTATTTACCGTAGGAATTTCCAATGAAGAAATCAACGGGTTCAGTAAACAGCAGTGAGCGTAAATGCCAGAGGTCTTTGCCGCCCCAAATGGTCGCTTGTTGACCATGAGGACTAGAAGCAAGCAGTGCTTTCGCTTCTTCTTCAAATTCGTTGGTGGTGTTTGTTACCAGAACATGAACAGGTTCAATCCCCATTTCCAGCATGAACTGCAACATTCCCATGACTAAATCGGGATCACCATAGATAGCAGCGCGCTTACCATGAACCCAAGCTTGAGAATCTGTCATAGCGTCAACTGCACGACCGCGCTCGAATTCGAGTTCTTCAGGAATCGGTTTTCCGCTAACTTCAGACAACTTCATCAAGAACTCATCAGTTCCGCGAACGCCCCAAGGACGAGCAACGGCTGTGCCTTGCTTCCATTTCTTCTCGATATATTTGCGAGTTTGAACGGTGGGATAAGCTTGTAGAGCGAAGGTAAATTCACCATTGATGGCGTCAGCCGCATCTTCTAGAGTTGTACCACCTTGGTACATCTTGAATTCACCTGTATTCGGAGAATCCAAATAGAGTTCGTTGTCGGCTAAAATCGTTGCATCAATTCCCATCGCAGAGATGATGTGCTTCAGTTCCCGCAGGTTGCCCATGTAGGTTTCAAAGCCAGGAATGAAGTTGATTTTGCCGTTGGTGGTTTCTTTCTTTTTGCCTTCGGTTAGATCTGACAGAATGCTCTTGAGCATATTGTCATAACCGGTGACGTGAGAACCGACAAAGCTGGGCGTATGGGCAGCAGGAACGGGTAAATCTTCAGGGATGGCGTTTGCTGCTTTAGCGTTTCCGATGAAGGCACCTAAGTCATCTCCGATTACCTCTGCCATACAGGTGGTGCAGACAGCAATCATTTTCGGTTTGTAGAGGGCATAGGAGTTTTGTAGCCCATCAATCATGTTCTTCAGACCACCGAAAACGGCTGCATCTTCGGTCATCGAACTCGAAACCGCACTGAAGGGTTCTTTGAAGTGACGAGTGAAGTGAGTACGGAAGTAAGCCACACAACCTTGAGAACCATGAACGAAAGGCAGTGTATTTTCAAAACCAACGGCCGCTAAAATCGCACCTAAAGGTTGACAAGCTTTTGCGGGGTTGATAGTCAGCGCTTCACGAGCAAAGTTCTTTTCGCGGTATTCCCAGGATTTCGTCCATTCTGCAACTTTATCAACTTCCTCAGAAGCGGGCATTCCTTCAACTTCCCGCTTGTTGGCAAAAAGCTCTTGGTATTCAGGCTGGCGAAATAACTCTACGTGATCTTTAATATTCTCGACGTTCTGAGACATGATGTTACTCTCCGTTCGTTGGGATTACTCGATTACAGTGATCAGTGATCAGTGACCAGTGACCAGTTTTGTAGCGATCAGTTTTCAGTTATGCAGTGACCAGCTTTTACAGTTTTCAGTTATGCAGTGACCAGTGACCAGAGTTTTCAGACGTGCGCGTTTTCACTTATCAATATTCACTGGTTACTGGTTACTGTTCACTCTCTTACGAACTTCGCTCTCGGCGGAAACCGCCGGGCCGCGAGTTCGCGCTGGTCACTGGTTACTGTTAACTCTTAACTGTTTTTTTCCAGGGAGCGCCGATTAAGCCCCAGGTCGGACTGTTCAGTGCTAAGTCCATGTCACGGGCAAAGATTGCGAACCCGTCATAACCGTGGTAGGGACCAGAGTAATCCCAAGAGTGCATTTGACGGAAAGGTAAGCCCATTTTTTGGAAGACGTACTTCTCTTTAACGCCTGCTGCAACTAAATCCGGCTTGAGTCCTTCTGCAAATTTCTCGAACTCATATCCCGTTACATCGTCATAGATTACCGTTGCATCTTTGACGTAGTGGGTGGTACGTTTGTAGTCGTCGTTGTGAGCGAATTCATAGCCTGTACCGACGATTTCCATGCCTAAGTCTACGAAAGCGGGAACAACGTGGCGGGGGCGTAAACCACCGACCATCAGCATCACTTTTTGACCTTCGAGCTTCGGACGATATTTAGCGATTACATCGTCAGCTTGCTTTTGGTATTTAGCGATGACGCGCTCTGCACCTTCTTTGATATTGTCATCGAAGTTGGCTGCGATCGCCCGGAGAGATTCAGCAATTTTGGTGGGGCCGAAGAAGTTGTATTCTAACCAGGGAATACCATACTTTTCTTCCATGTGGCGGCTGATGTAGTTCATCGACCGATAGCAGTGGATGAGGTTCATTTTGACTTTGGGAGTCATCTTCATCTCATGGAGCGTACCATCTCCAGACCACTGAGCAACAATCCGCAATCCCATTTCTTCGAGGAGGATACGGCTAGCCCAAGCGTCTCCACCGATGTTGTAGTCTCCGATGATGGCTACATCATAGTCAGTGGCTTCAAATTCTACGTTTTCTTTGTCGGCTTGGGGGAATACCCAGTCCCGAATGATGTCGTTGGCGATGTGGTGTCCTAAAGACTGGGAAACACCCCGGAAGCCTTCACAACGAACAGGTGCAATGGTTTTACCTGTTTTTTTGGTCGCTTCACGAGCAACGCTTTCGATGTCGTCTCCGATTAGACCAACCGGACATTCTGACTGAATACTGATACCACCATTGAGGGGGAACAGTTCTTCGATTTCTTCGATAATTTTGGCGAGTTTTTTGTCTCCACCGAATACGATGTCGCGCTCTTGGAAGTCGGAGGTGAAGTTCATGGTACCGAAGGTGTCAACTCCTGTGGTACCGATGTAGTAGTTGCGACGACCTGACCAGGAATAATAACCGCAACCGACAGGACCATGAGAGATGTGTACCATGTCCTTGATCGGACCCCAAACTACCCCTTTCGATCCTGCATAAGCACAACCTCGAGCGGTCATTACACCGGGAAGTGATTTGACGTTGGATTTTACTCCACAGTCGGCTTTGCCTTCTTCATGGACGTTAAGATGCTTGGCCCGTTGTTTCTTGGCTTTCTCTGGATAAGCTTCTAGAACGTCCTGAATTAACTGTTTGTTGTCCTCTACAGTTGACATGGTGTTCCTCTGTTGTTGGTGATTAGCGATTAGTGAAGCCGCGCTCATGGCGTTGCGTGGGGGGTTAACCGTTAACAAGTTTTCATACGATTGTTAACGGTTAACGGTTGACGATTTGACTAGGCTTTCTTGACGTTGGTTGCTTTGAGGAGTTCTTGCTCTTTAGCGTCAGCTTCTCGTACTTTCTCGTACTCTTCTTCAGAACCCAGCAGACCGTAGTTGATTAACAGTTCTTCGAGTGTGTCGTTGTCAATCGGTGTCGGGATGGTCAGTTTGGTGTTTTCTTCGATCTTCTTAGCCAAGGTGCGATATTCCGCAGCTTGTTCGTGATCGGGGGAGTATTGAATAACGGTCATCCGACGTAATTCAGCTTCTTGTACCTGCTTGGAGCGAGGAACGAAGTGAATCATTTGAGTGTTTAACCGTTCTGCTAATTCTTCGATCAGGTTAACTTCACGGTTAACGTTACGGCTGTTACAGATTAAGCCACCTAAGCGAACTCCACCTGTATGAGCGTATTTTAAAACGCCTCGAGCGATGTTGTTAGCGGCATACATCGCCATCATTTCCCCTGAAGTTACGATGTAGATTTCTTGCGCTTTTCCTTCACGGATAGGCATGGCGAAACCACCGCAAACAACGTCACCTAGTACGTCGTAGGATACGAAATCTAGATCTTCGTAAGCTCCTGCTTCTTCGAGGAAGTTGATGGAGGTGATAATTCCACGACCTGCACATCCAACTCCAGGCTCAGGACCACCAGATTCTACGCATTTGATGCCTTCAAATCCTTCGAGCAGTACATCTTCGAGTTCTATATCTTCAACTGAACCGCGTTCTGCTGCTAAGTGCAGAACTGTAACCTGAGCTTTACAGTTGAGGATCAAACGAGTGGAGTCAGCTTTCGGGTCACAACCAACAATCATGATGCGATTGCCGTTTTGCGCCATTCCAGCCAGGGTGTTCTGAGAAGTGGTGGATTTACCGATACCGCCTTTACCGTAAAATGCAATTTGTCGCATGGTGTGTTTCTCGCTTTAACTCGACTTAAGTTTGATAGGAACGAAAACGAATTCACTTGGAAATTCTATAATCTATGAACTCTTAATCTGAGATTAAGCAGATCTTTAGATTCAAAATTTCAGCCAGATTGATTTCGTTTTGACAGTTAGACTTTAGAACTGAATGCTTCAGAAAGGATTCAAGGTTTAGGTGTTGATCCTATTCGGATTTTACTCTAGCTAAATCTTGTGTTTCTGTTGCAAATGTAACTAAAATCTTGAAGAAGAGATGCACTTTTTAAGTGCGCGTGTAGCTTGAGTTGAGTAATCGGTTATTACCGATTCGGGGTGGAAGTCTGAGTCACAGGTTCTTGTTGAGGAAAAGCATAGAAGTTTATTAATTTATATAAACTTCTCGGTCGGGATGTCCCTACTTGTTCCCTCGAACTAAGCCTTGACTTTATTCTCTAACCCCTGGCTGAGAAAGCGACGCTTCGGGCGGCGATCGCTCTCGCCTTTTATCATTAGAAAGGATGAACATGGGTAGATAATTAGAATTTAGATTGTTTGCGGAAGTCTTAAGTTAAAGTTAAATTTCTTCAACTTCAAACTTCTCGGGGTAAATTGAATCAAACCGATTGCACAATGATGTTGGGTGAAACCAGTTGACGTAATGTGCCTTCAATCGCAATCTTCAGGGTTTCTGTACTGCTTGCACAACTACTACAAGCCCCTTGCAGAATTACTTTGACGATATCGCCTTCTACATCAAACAGTTCTACATTGCCGCCATCTTTTGCTAAGATAGGTTGGATTTGTTCGGTTAACACCTGCTGAATCAGCGTAATTTTTTGCAGGTTTGTGAGAACTTTCGGTGCAGTTAAGGTCGCTGTAGCTGAGGCTGTTTGATAAACAGGACTTGATGACATCCCCGAAATTCTTGCTTCAGAAACTTCAATCAAAATATCATCAATATCGGCCAGACAAGAACCACAGCCGCCGCCAGCTTTCACATAATTAGTCACTTGTTCGGCTGTATCAAGATTATTCTCTAGAATAATCCGGCGAATGCGGGGTTCACTAATTCCAAAACAAGAACAAACTAAGCGACCGTCGTCTTCTTCGTGGGTTTCAATCGGAATCCCTTTGTAGGTATGAATCGCCGCTTCTAATGCTTCCTGTCCCATCACAGAACAGTGCATTTTTTCTTCCGGTAATCCACCCAAATAATCAGCAATTTGGCGGTTGGTAAGCTGCATCGCTTCTTCAACTTTTTTACCGATGAGTAATTCAGTTAAAGCTTCAGAAGAAGCGATCGCACTAGCACAACCAAACGTTTGAAATCGGGCATCGGTAATTGTTTGTGTTGCTTCGTCAATTTTGAGGTGAAGACGGAGAGCATCCCCACAGGCGATACTACCCACTTCTCCAGTAACAACCTTTTCGCCTTCTTGAGTATCAGTAATGGTTCCCTGATTGCGGGGATTTTGGAAATATTCCATTACTTTTTCGGTGTAGTCCCACATGGCAACCTCTTGTACAGTAATCAGTTATCAGTTATGCAGTGAGAAGTTTTTACAGTAATCAGTTATCAGTTATGCAGTGAGAAGTTTTTACAGTAATCAGTTATCACTGGTCACTGGTCACTGGTCACTGATCACTGGTCACTGTTTAATGAGCCATTACAGCTTTTTCTTGCTCTTTCAACCAATCGGCATCATCACTATTGAACGGAGACATCGCTCGCAGACGATCAACGACTTGTGGCATTACCTCTAACACCCGATCAATTTCAGCTTCAGTAGTGTAGCGAGACAGAGAAAAACGAATTGATCCATGGAGGACACTATAAGGGAGTCCCAAGGCTCGCAAAACGTGAGATGGTTCTAGAGAACCCGAAGTACAAGCCGAACCGGAGGAGGCACAGATGCCAAACTGGTTCAGTGATAAGAGTATCGCTTCTCCCTCGATATACTTGAAGCCAATATTGGTGGTATTCGGTAAGCGTTTTGTCGGATGACCATTCACCACAGTATTCGGAATCCGGCTGAGGATGCCTTTTTCTAAGCGATCGCGCAGGCATTGTTCTTGGTCAACATGAGCAAGATGCTGTTGAGCCAGTTCAGCCGCTTTGCCGAGAGCCACAATCCCCGGAACATTTTCAGTACCGCCACGACGACCCCGTTCTTGGTGTCCGCCAATCATAAAGGGACGGAATCTGACACCTCGACGAACATAGAGCGCTCCAATGCCTTTAGGGGCATGGATTTTGTGACCCGACAGCGCCAACATATCAATCGTGCTGGTTTTCATGTTGAGGGGGATTTTGCCCACCGCTTGCACGGCATCAACATGGAAGATCGCCCCATATTCTTTGGCAAGCTGTCCAATTTGCTCAATCGGGAAAATCACGCCGGTTTCGTTGTTGGCATACATCACACTCACCAAAGCGGTATTGCCTGTGAGGGCAGCTTCGAGTTCGTGTAAGTCAATCAAGCCTTGATCATCAACGGATAGATAAGTGACCGTGTAGCCTTCTTTCTCTAACCGCTTGCACAAGTTCAGGACTGCCGGATGCTCAACAACAGTGGTGATGATGTGCCGTTTGTTGGGTTGAGCGGAAAGTGCGGCGCGAATGGCTGCATTATCTCCTTCGGTGCCACAACTGGTAAAAACAATTTCAGAATCTTCAGCCCCCAAAAGGGAAGCAATTTGAAGTCTGGCTTGTTTCACCGCTTGTCCGACCTGTCCCCCGAAGGTGTGCATACTGGAGGGATTTCCGAAGTAGGTGGTCAGGTAAGGTAACATTGCCTCAATGACCGCTTGATCGACTTGCGTTGTGGCGTTATTGTCAAGATAAATACAGTCTTTCATAGCCCTCTCCGTAGTTTGATCGGGGTGAGTTTTGACGAAATCAAAACGTTTCGATTGATTCACTCAGACTCAACTCACCCGTATATAGCCGTTCCAAGTGCCGTTATCAGTTGTCATGGGTGGGTCGGTATCAGTTGGAGTCTGTCACGTCGGTTGTGACTGGATGTGAGATCCGTTGATCGATCAGTGGTGTAAGCCATAACTCGACTCCTGATAACTCGTTGCACTTTGGATTCAGATTTGGCGTGCTGGGTTGGGGGTGGAGAGAGAAAACAGAGGTGTTGAGTCTATTTTCTGAAATAACTGCTCTCGCCCCCAATGATCAGTTATTTCCAGCTTCAGTCTTTTGGATGTACTGCTCGTAGAAGTCTAGAGCGACTTTATCGATAGTGTCGTAAGCTTCAAAGACTTCAATTCCGGCGGTCTGCAATTCTTTTTTGGGACAATCTCCAATCTTAGAAACCAGTACACCTTGGCAGTCGGAGATAGTTTTGATGATATTCTCTAGCGTTGCGTCTTCGCCGTATCCACCTTGACAGAAATGATCAATTTTTCGGTGTCCGACAAAACGCGCTTCGATGCCATCGACTTCATAGATTTGGAATTCTTTGGCATGGCCGAAGTGTTGGTTAACCAACCCACTGCCTTTTGTGGCGATCGCAACCAAAATCTTGGGTTGATTTTTGGCGGGTTGCTTTTTCGCCTCTTGTTGTTGCTTGGCGGCTTCAAGTTGTTCACGGAATGTCTCAATTCCGGCGTGAACTTCCTGACGTTGTTCAAAATTGTATTCCTGGGGCATATCCATGAATTTATCTTTAGTAAATTCTTGGCTGCGATCTTCTCCCAAGAGTCCAACGGCATCTGCACGACATTGACGACAGTGACGCATCAACTTCAGACCATCTGCACAGTTATCTTGCAGATTTTTTAATTCTTTGGGAGTCGGTCCCCGTTGTCCGGTTAAACCGTAGTGAGTACCGTGTTCGGGAGCGGAAATCAGGGGCATAATGTTGTGGAGGAATGCGCCTTTTGACCGAACCACTTCATGAACTTCTTGTAAGTGTTCGTCGTTGACTCCCGGAATCATTACCGAGTTCACTTTGCAGAGGATATCTGCTTCTCTGAGGGCGTCTAATCCTTCCATCTGACGTTCGTGAAGGATTCTGACTCCTTCAATGCCGCGATAGCGACGACGACCATAGTGAACCCAAGGATAAATCTTTTCACCGATCTCGGGGTCTACCATGTTGATGGTGATGGTGACGTGATCGATATTTAAGGCTTTGATGCGATCGATGTAATCGGGTAACATCAAGCCGTTGGTAGACAAGCACAATTTAATATCAGGTGCTTTGTCTGCAATTAATTCAAAGGTGCGGAAGGTTTTTTCGGGGTTGGCTAAGGGATCTCCGGGGCCAGCAATGCCCAAAACCGTCATTTGAGGAATTTTACCAGCAACCACTAAGACTTTGTGCGCCGCTTCTTCTGGGGTGAGGAGTTCACTGACAACTCCGGGGCGGCTTTCGTTTGCACAGTCATATTTGCGGTTGCAGTAGTTGCACTGAATGTTACAAGCGGGTGCAACAGCAACGTGCATCCGGGCATAGTGATGATGGGCTTGTTCGCTGTAACAGGGGTGTTTCTCAATACGCTCTAGGAGTTTCTCGTCTGTGATTTTCTTCTGAGTAGAAGAATCACAGCCACAGTTTCCTGATTTTTTGTCGGAAACCGGAGACGGTGTAGCGGTCTGAGTTTCGAGTGTCAGAGTGCCTTTAGGATGTAACATTGAATTCCGTAAATAGTGAGAAGGACTTTGAGATCAATCAAAAGGAACGGAAAAATCGGAAAACAACCTTAGTCGGTCGTTGTGAGTGAGCATCGAGAATCGGCTAAAAACTAGCCTCGATCTACTCCGAAGAGTTTTTTCCGTATTCGATATCCGTTTCTTTGGAATTCCTCATGCTTGCATGATGGAGGATAAGCCACTCCTTCCTTAGCTCAGAAGGATATGAGGGAACGAGAAACTAGAAAGATTAATCTCTATACTCAGCGTACAATTAGCTTTTGAGTTGGCTATTGTTTCCTCGTTTAGTTTCTTTCCCTGATTCTCCTCACTTTAAGCTTCCGGACTCATCCCGCGCTTTCGGCAATTCCAAATTCTTAACTGTGAATTAGGTTGTACTCGTTTTTCAGCGTTAGCAACTTTATACCATCCACCTTCAGACGCCCCTTGAATTTGGCATCCGGTTCAGGTTTATTGGATTAGTTAAGGATGTACTCACCCTTTCAAAGCTTTATAGAATCTGGGTTGAATATTTGTTTTGGGGTAAGGTTTTAGTATTTTTTAGGTTGGGTTCTAGTCTTTTTAACCAGAGTGAGCTGTATTTGTGTACTCACCCTCTATTGTTTTATTCATAAGGTCTTGAGCCTATTATTTCCTTTAAATAGACCCCTGTTTATTTTGTACTCATACCCCTAAAAAAAACTGGAGTCAGCCTCTCAAGCTCCCCCAGTGCTGTCACGGAATTCAATTCTGTATCTAAGTTAACATTTTTATATAGGGGGGTTTGATATACGTGTCTATGCCCTCAAAATTTTCGAGTTCAAAAAGCTTGAAAGCTAGAACTATCAAAGGTTATGACCTGAGTTACCCCGAGGATTTTTGAGTTCAGCTTTGATCGGCTAAAAACTTGCCCTCAAAATTCCCTTCAAACACCGATTAGGCATATACTTGAGTATGAGGCTGGAAATACTCATTCCCCTACCCATAAATACCTTAACCCCTCTGTAAAAATACCAGCTCCCCTCCCCAAAAAAATTTTTTGAGAGGCTGTTAAGTTCTATAGAATCAGGGTTCAAGTCAGTTGAGTACATCTTTAACTAATCAAATAAATCTAACTGGCTTGGTGCATACTGGCAGAGAGTGAGCCACTTGGTATAAGCAGTAGAAACGACACCTGTTCTAATTGACTCACGGAATCTGATGCTACAGCCCATCACACTACGGACAGCTCACAAAAGTACGCCCACAGGTGGCGTACCTGTGTCCTCCGGAGAAGGTCGAATCAGGGAGACAGACGATCCACAGACGGCTTCATCAAGTCCTGTGGATTGCCTCCCGACAACCTCTCCAGGCTCTGAAGTCAAAGATTTACACTCTTCTACTTCAGCGACTCGAGCTTCGGGGTTAAAAGCACTCTGGAATGATTTCCAGATTGTTTTTGAGCGAGATCCGGCGGCTCGCAACTGGTTAGAGGTACTCTGCTGCTATCCCGGTTTACACGCTTTAGCAGTACATCGGGTGGCTCACTGGATGTACAATCGTCGTCTTCCCTTTTTTCCTCGATTTTTGTCTCATTTGGGACGGTTTTTCACGGGAATTGAAATTCATCCGGGTGCAACCATTGGAAAAGGGGTGTTTATCGATCACGGCATGGGAGTTGTAATCGGTGAGACAGCAATCATCGGTGATTATTGTTTAATCTATCAAAATGCAACCCTTGGAGGCACCGGAAAAGAAAGTGGTAAACGCCATCCGACTTTAGGAAATAACGTCGTGGTGGGAGCTGGAGCTAAAGTTTTAGGCAATATCACCATTGGTCATCATGTGCGGGTGGGTGCGGGTTCCATTGTTCTCAATAGTGTCCCGGATGACTGCACTGTGGTCGGTATCCCTGGCCGCGTGATTTCTCGTTCGGGTCGAGATTGTTGTCCGTTGGAACATGGCAAGCTTCCCGATGTGGAAGCCAAGCTAATACGGACATTACTCGATCGCATTGAGCAATTGGAACAACAAGTTCAAGAAATTCGCAACTACGAAGTTAGTGTTCGCAACTAACACCCGTGATTCTCAATGATTGGCTTGATCGTCCTGAACTTTCTCTGCGGAGCTTCGCACCATGTTTAAACTATCTCCTTCAAGTGCTGTCATTAGTCCGGTTGACGTTTTGCAGGGCGATCGCTGGATCGTCTACCATCGCCTACAAGAGTTAATGATTCCCTGTTGGTGTCCTGAAGATGGACGACTGTGGGTAGAAATTCATCACGGAAATCACGCCATTCTATTACGAAGCGCCATTCAACAGTTTACGGCTTCTCGTTTGGAGTTAGTTGATTGGTTAGAACGCTGTTGGGAAACGGACATTTCTCCCCAAGGAGTAGAAAGTTACGAGTTTCACGGAGAGTTAGAACGCTAATGTCTAAAGTTGAAAAAGAGGATTCAGTTTTCCCTCTTTTTCAATGAGACACCGTTTACTTCTTTAGTGAAACTAATCTTGTATTCCTCTAAACTCAGCTTTTCAACCTCTAGAAAGTATGAATTTAGAGCTGCACGAACTACAGTTATAGCAAGCTGTCGCAGCAATTCCCAACCGTTAAAGTTCAAGACTTTTGTTCAATTTACATACCCTTAATCCTCAAGGGTTTCGATTTGGAAGGCAGGCTAACAAGTTCACAAGCAAGGACTAGCATGATCAAGGATATTTTTCAAGTTTGGAGTAAAGAGATCAATCACCCCCAATTCGGTGGTTTAGAAAGAAACCCAGGCGTTTCCCTTATGCTTTGGATTGAAGATCTCTGTTGTTCATCTTCTAGGTTTTGATCTTCTCAATCAAAATCTCTATCTGAAGTTTGAAGGTACAGCCGAATTTTCTTCTCTAGATCAGGAGTTTAACCGATGAGGGGAAAAAGTTCAAGAAGCGATTCATCATATAAGGGAACATCTACACAACTTGGGTGTACCTTCACTGCAAAAAAAGTCAAGTTTGATCTTGATCCTTTTAAACCTTCAGATAGCTTTGTTTTGGCATGAACTGAGTCTGCGTGATTAAGCGGGAAGGGAAGGAAACGAATTTGAGAAAAGTTTCCTCAAGACTTGATCAGTTTGATGATTAATCCTTTCCTCATTTCCCAAAACCCTATCACGAACCTCAACGGAAGTGCTGTCATGGAACACAATTTACATTTTACGGAATTCTGCCGCTTTTTGCAGGATGAACTGGCTGTTTCTCACGCCGAATTAACGGTTGTCATCCAACGCAGAAAACAGGCAAGCGACCCACTACCGATGCTGCTTTGGCAATATGGATTTATCTCTCTTAGCCAGCTTCAAAAGATTTTCGATTGGCTCAAAAACAAGCCTCAGTTTGATTTCTCATGAACAGACAGCAAGAAAGGGACAAGGCAACTCGGAAATAAACAGACAACGAGGCTTCCACTAAACACTAAGCCTACAACATACAGATTCGCGCTGACTGTCCATCCTCAATTCCGAATCCTTAATCCCTGAATCAATCCTCCCTTATTTTAGGAGCATAGTCAAATCAAATCTGAAATGCACTGCCAAATTTCAGGGGACTGATTGTAAAAGCTGCGGGTTGTTTGTTGCAACTTAGCGTGTATTATGCCAAATCTGTTTCTCAATTGTGGGGAAGTCTAGCCATGAATGAAATTCAAATCAACGATACGACCTTACGCGATGGTGAGCAAGCGGCTGGAGTCGCTTTCACGGTCGATGAAAAAATTGCCCTTGCGTCTTTCATGGATGCGATTGGTGTCCATGAGTTAGAGGTCGGTATCCCAGCAATGGGAAGTGAAGAAGCTCGTGCTATTTCCGCGATTACCCATCTTGACCTGCGGACTTCACTGATTGGCTGGAACCGGGCGGTACGCTCTGACATTGAAGCGTCTATCGCCTGTGGTCTGAAACGGGTTCACATTTCGATTCCGGTTTCTGAGATTCAGATTGCAGCTAAATTTCAGGGAGATGTGCAGGGGGTGTTACGGCGTCTGCGAGAAGCGGTGCAATTTGCGGTTGACCAGGGGTTGTATGTGGCGGTTGGGGGTGAGGATTCCTCCAGAGCCGATGAATCTTTCTTGCTGGATGTGGCTTTGTCTGTTGAAGAATGGGGCGGGAGTCGTTTTCGCTTTTGCGATACGGTGGGTATTCTTGACCCCATGAAGACGAGTCAAAAAGTCGCCCATTTGGTGCAACACCTCTCAATTCCGGTGGAGATGCACACGCACAATGATTTTGGGTTAGCCACAGCGAATGCGTTAGCGGGTTTACAAGCGGGTGCAACTTCGGTGAATACTACCGTTAACGGTTTGGGGGAACGGGCTGGAAATGCTGCTCTTGAAGAAGTGGTGATGGCGCTCAAGCAAATGTATAACGTGAATTTGGGCATCAATACTCGTCGGTTGCGGGAGTTGTCGGACTTGGTGGCTCAGGCTTCTGGCTGTTCGGTGCCGCCTTGGAAAGCAATTGTTGGTGAAAATGCCTTTGCTCACGAGGCGGGGATTCATGCTCACGGGATCTTAAAAAATCCTAACACTTATGAACCGTTTGCCCCTGAAGAGGTGGGTTGGCAACGTCGTTTGGTTGTGGGAAAACATTCGGGGCGGCATTTAGTCTCAAATGTTCTTCAACAAAATGGCATTACGTTAAGCAAAGAAGAAATCGCCACGGTTTTAGAGGGGGTGCGGAATCTTTCTGTGAAGTTTAAACGCAGTTTGACTGTGGAAGAATTGTTAAATCTAGTACCTGAAAGGAGAGTAGCTCATGGGATTAGTTAGAGTTGATGATGTGGAAATCAATGATTCACCCAAATACGAACTGGAACAAAAAGTTAGAGTTCGTAAACTGATTCGCAATGATGGAACGTTTCCGGGGAAAGAACTCGGAGAAACTTTAGCCAAAAAAGGCGAGGAGGGCTATATTGTCAGCATCGGAACTTATTTGCAAGCCTACTACATCTATGCCGTGCATTTTCTCGATAGAAATGTTATAGTTGGATGTCGGGGAAAAGAATTAGAGTCCGCCGAGTAAAGTTTTGATTGAAGATTGTGGATACTCTACAGTTTTGACTTCACAATCTTCAATTCTATTTTGTAGGTTTTAAGTTTTAGCAGGTAGATTGAACTTGGATTTTCATCTCATGCTTGAATATTTTTACCGATGAGCAAACACCCAACAAAGGAGGTTTTACTATGAAAGTAATGTTACGTCAAAGTGCTAGTGGAAATTTATCGGTATATGTTCCTAAAAAAGATTTAGAAGAAGAAGTCGTTGAAGAAAAAATCGGTGAAGATGGCAAAATTTTTGTTCTGGCTAACGGCTGGGAATTAATGTTTCCAAAATTGGAAGAACCCTTTAATTTGCCGTTAACAACAGAAGCAAAGCGACTGTAATCAAAGTCGGGGTAATTCATAAATTACCCTGAGCCGTTATCAGTTTTTTTCCTATTGCATATTGCCGGAAAAGATTTGAGCGAATGATAGGCTCCATTTTGGTCATTTTTTAAAATGCCTGAAGTGTTGCTGAAGTGATTAAAAACTCTTAGAGTTTTAAGACTTCAGAATCCCTGCTGAAAGAAGATTATTCTTTGGGTATCAGGGAAAAATCCCATCACCGAATTAACAAGAGGTTGATGTGGGGCTGTCATCAAAAGAAGGCGGGGAACTCGTGTGAATCTTGATTGATTTTTTATTGAGTTCTTAAGGAGTTGAAGTAATGTTAAAAGCATCTGACATTATGACGACAGATGTCGCCACAATTCGCGGTTCTGCAACTGTAGCTGAAGCGGTTAAGCTGATGAAATTCAAACAGTTGCGTGCTTTAATTGTGGAGACTCGAACGGGTCAGGATGCTTACGGTATTGTCACCCAAACGGACATTGTGACGAAAGTGGTGGCATACGGTAAAGATCCAGCAGCAATGCGTGTGTATGAAATTATGACCAAGCCTTGTATCGTGGTTAATCCCGATCTGGGTGTTGAATATGTGGCGCGGCTATTTGCGAATAGTGGAATTCGCATTGCGCCCGTTATTCAAGGCGAATTGCTTGGCATTATTTCAGATAGCGACATTCTCTATAAAGGCGATTTTCTCGAAAACCCAAAATTACCGTTACTACAACGGGAATTAAAACGGGCAATTGAGCAAGCCAATGAAATTAGTGCAGCCCAGGGTGCAACCTCTGCCGAAAGCCTGAAAGCTTGGGAATTGGTTGATGAACTCGAAGCGGAAGCCGCTTATCAAGAAGGCGTTAAACTGCCGGAAATAACAGCTTTCCAAGAATTCTGTAATCAATATCCAGAAGTGCTGCGTGTTCGTCACGATCAGCTTTTAGCCAGCACTGGCGGCGCTGTTCCTGTTAGCGTAAGCTAAAGAACTTGGGTTTAGGAATTACGGAAGCCATCAGGGAGTCAAGACTTTAGTGAGGGGGAGTAGGTAAACAACAAAAGCGTGAAAGCATCAATGATTTCCTCGTCTGTCTGTCCTACTGTTCCCCCTGTTTCTATCCTCCTGAGTTCTGAAGCTTTCCTTATGAACTTTCCCGACATTTCCTGAAACCAAGAAACCATGAATCACTCTACCATTAATCTCAACAAACCCCAGATTTTAGACAGTTCCGCTTCTGTTGAAGTCGCCCATCAAGAATTGGGAAATGCCTGTCGCCAACAAATTTATGCGGCTTGTATTCGTCAATCAAACTTGCGAGAACATAGCACCAGTCCGCTTGAAGAAAAGGGTTCAGTCGCGAATCTATTGTATCAGTGTGAGTGGAGTATTAATTCTCACGCAAACACAAATACTTTAGCGATTCAATGTCCGAACTTAAACTCAAATTTGCTTGTGCTTGAAAAAGTTATGCAGTTTGGTAGCCTGTTGAAGCAGTTGGCAATTGGCAAAGTCCGTTTCAGTTCCGATGGGGAAACTTCCTTAGAAATCGGAGTTGATGAAATATCGCTTGATCGAGATTGATCACCGTTTTTCTGAGGTGCATCTGCAAGGGAAGTTGAGTTCAAAACACAACACGGTCAGGAGAATTGTACTATGGCTAAGATTGGCATCTTCTACGGTTCAACATCCGGTGTTACTGAAGAAATCGCCACCGCATTGCGGGATAAATTGGGCGAAGATCTTTGTGATTTGCTCAGTATGGAAGAAGATTTCAACGAATTTAGCGACTTCCTAGAGTATGATTATTTGCTCTTAGGCTGTTCCACTTGGGGAGCGGGTGAAGTGCAGAACAATTGGCGCGATCCATTGTTTGAAATGGAGTTGGAAAAACCGGATTTTTCGGGTAAAACCATTGCTCTATTTGGCCCCGGAGATTATGTCAATCATGGGATGCACTTTGTGGGTGCATTAGGCTTGATGTACGACATCTTTACCAAGTTGGGTGCAACCGTTGTTGGTGCTGTTCCAACTGATGGTTATACCTTTGAACATTCGACAGCAATTCGAGATGGTTTATTTGTCGGATTACCTCTCGATGAAGTCAATGAAAGCGAGAAAACAGATGAACGTCTAAATCGCTGGATTGAAACATTGACTCCTTATTTCCCCATTGAAAATCGAGTCTTAGCGGGTGCAAGCGCCTAGAATTGATTTTCATTTGATTCAATAGAACACTTACTCTCAACCGATCTAACTGACGACCTTTGTAGGAGAACACATATCATGGCTACCTTAACCAGTGTAAAAAAAAGCGGTAAAACTTGGGAACCCAAATTTGTTGAATCGCTGAATCAAGAAAGTTGTTTGGGTTGTGGAAGATGCTTCAAAGTCTGCGGTTTTAATGTTTTGGGATTAATTGCCCTTAACGAAGATGGGGAAGTTGTTGATGAAGATGAAGATGAAATTGAACGCAAAGTGATGAATATTGAAAACGCTGAAAATTGCGTCGGCTGTCAGGCTTGCGCCCGGATTTGTCCTAAAAATTGTTACACTCACGCCACAGTATCAGTTTAGGACAATATCCTAACAGTTATCAGTGAACAGTGAGCGGTTGAGGAATAATGGTAACTATTGAGTTTATCACCGTTCACTGGGGACATCTCAGGGTACGTCATTTGTCGGCGTACCTCTGTCCTTGTTTTCTGCACATTTTGAATTTTGATTGTGCAGACTGTTAACTTTTAGCACCTGGAGTTATAATCATGCGCGTTGCTCATAATATCACTGAATTGGTGGGTCGAACTCCCCTCGTTCAACTTAATTCGATTCCCCAATCTGAAGGCTGTGTCGCTCAAATCCTGGTAAAATTGGAGGGGATGAACCCGGCTGCTTCTGTTAAAGACCGGATTGGCGTGAATATGATTAACGCCGCAGAACGAGAAGGGTTGATTATTCCAGGTCATACGGTACTCGTTGAACCTACATCTGGAAATACCGGAATTGCCCTGGCTATGGCGGCAGCAGCGAAGGGATATCGCCTGATTTTAACCATGCCGGATACCATGAGTTTAGAGCGACGCTCAATGTTACGGGCCTATGGCGCCGAGCTTGAATTAACGCCCGGTTCTCAAGGGATGAAAGGCGCCATTCAAAAGGCACAGGAGTTGACGGACACGGTTCCTAATGCCTATATGCTGCAACAGTTTAGAAACCCCGCAAACCCCGAAATTCACCGCCTAACGACGGCTAAAGAAATTTGGGAAGATACCGACGGACGAGTTGATATTTTAGTGGCAGGTGTGGGTACTGGAGGAACAATTACAGGCGTTGCTGAGGTGATTAAACAATACAAATCTCAGTTTAAAGCGATCGCTGTTGAACCGACAAATAGCCCGATTTTATCGGGAGGAAATCCTGGCCCTCACAAAATTCAAGGCATTGGGGCGGGTTTTATTCCTGAAGTGTTAAACGTTGATTTAATTGATGAAGTTGTTCAAATTACCGATGATGAAGCCATGAGTTATGGCCGACGTCTGGCGCGGGAAGAAGGGATTTTATCAGGTATTTCCACAGGTGCGGCTTTGGCTGCGGCGATTAAAGTTGCTCAACGTCCTGAAAATGAAGGTAAACTGATTGTGATGATTCAACCGAGTTTTGGGGAACGCTATCTCAGCACTCCGATGTTTCAAGACTTAGAAGAACAACGAGAACCGATGTTAATCAGTTAACCCTGTAGGGGCGGGTTCTCAATAGATTTATGTTTCTCAGAAATAAGTTCAATAAACCCGCCCCGACTACCCCAACGGGTTGATCTGTAGGGGCGGGTTCTCAATAGATTTATGTTTCTCAGAAATAAGTTCAATAAACCCGCCCCGACTACCCCAACGGGTTGATCTGTAGGGGCGGGTTCTCAATAGATTTATGTTTCTCAGAAATAAG